>JANNEE010000039.1:0-2354 GCA_031388325.1 Deinococcales bacterium | reverse complement strand
CACCTAAAAGAGTAAGACCTAAACCAAGTCTCTTATTGCGTCAGGATGTTACAGGTTTTGCGATTTTGCGATATAACACTGTTATGAATCACAACAGTGTTATAGGGTCAAGTCAGATTCAGGATTTTCGCCAATCCCAACATCAAAGCAGGCAAGCCCTTCGTAAAAGTATTCTCGATACTGCCAGCCTTGTTCTCAGCACCGAAGGCGCACATGCCCTTTCAATGCGCCGAATTGCCAATGCGATTAACGCTTCAACCAGTGTGCTTTACACCATGTTTCAAAACAAAGACGGATTAGCCAACGCCCTCTACCTCGAAGGATTTGAACGCTTTGGAACAGCCTTAAAAACAGGTATCGAACCACAAAAAGATTTATCCGCCATCATGCGTCTCGAGAAAATCTGCTTTGCCTACCGCGAATTTGCCCTTGCACAACCCGCTTATTACAAAGCCATGTTCTTAGGCGCAATTCCACAACTTGTGTTACACCCCGAAACAGTGGAAAAAGGATGGTTAAGTTTACAAATTCTTGAAGACACAGTACGCGAATGCCAAGCCCAACAACTTATTTTTACTTCCGACACAAAAACCACCGCCAAAGCACTTTGGGCAATGGGTCATGGTGCAGTAAGCCTCGAGTTGGTCGGATTTTTTCTTGAGCCAAACGAATGCCAAATGATTTACCAAACCCTCGTTCGTACTGCCATTCAAGGATTACAAGTAGATGCAAAAGCATCAGAAAGGACATAAATTATGTATCATCAAATCGTAGCAGGAATTGTCAGACAAGGTTTTTTGGACATCAGCGCAGGAGAATTCGAGAAGGTACTCGCCCAATTTTCACCAAAAATCGTATTTTCTTTCCTTCGAATCACCCCAGAAAAAAAATTGCTCGGCTCGAGACTTAACTCTGACGAAGTTGCTGAATTTGCCCAAGCAGAACAGTATCCACATTGTGTTCATGCTCAACCCAAGCTCGAATAAAATCTTTGGCACTTACACCCCCCATTTCTCAAGCAGAGGCGGTAAAACATCCAGTAACTCAAGTCCGCCTGTGGTGCAGCGCTGAAAATCACCATGTATGAACTCGAGAAAAACTTTTTTTGGAATGCCATATTTCTGTTTGGCAGGTACAAAAAACCATGTTTTAGGGCGAACAATCACACCATCCGCATCAAAAACAATGGCTTTTATTGGGTTTTTAATCCCCATAAATACTACCCGAAAAACGAGTAGCATATTTTTGTCGCCAAACAACATCGCCTTGAACAAGAATATAAATAAGATTGTCGGGGTCGTACTCAGCAAATACTTCAACGATTTCATCAAAACGTTGTTCAGATAGTGTATTTGTACCAGCCGAAATAATGAGTTCCGTATTCAGTTCTTGTAACTGAATATCAGTCAAACGTGGCTTATCAATGACTAAACTCATATTCTTTCACCGTTATTCCAAGAGTATCCAACGATTTGTTCATCGTAGCATATCCTTGCTGATCGAATATAACAAAATCCGTGCGATGAAACACCCATGCCGCAAATGATTCCGCGAAGTATTCTTCTGGTCGTCTTGGGGATTTTGCATAGTTACTGATGGCATCTGAACGAATCATTCGCATGGTTACTCCAAACAATTCGGGGAAATCGAGTAGTAGTTTGTTATGCAGATGATGCCCCAATTCATGCACCATTGTTTTGCCAATAGCTTCAAACGGACTGTTCGACACAGTGCTAACGGATTGAATCTGTCCCCAATCTAAGGCTGCTCCGAATGATGTTTTGTCTCGAGTCAAGGCAATTTGAGCATTTCTGTCTTTGTACGAATACCAACCATTAACCCCATATTGATTCAGAACAACTGTATCCCGAAATTCCAAGCTGCTGAACGGATTTTCTGAGAGCCAATGACCAATCCCAATTTGGTCGAAGATCAATAGCAAAGCCTTGATTTGCTCACTGGATGCAGTGTACTTTAATTGTAGTGCATGAGGTGACTGCATTTTATGTAAATACCATATCACATTATAAGCTCTTCATGCCTCACCCGGAAAACGGGTTGGCACTCGAGCCGCACAATTGACCATTTCCTTGGCTGCCATCACGTACCGTGCAAGAACCGCCATACTGCCTTTACTGAGTTTTAATTTACCGCGTAACAAACCCGCAATTGGCTCGAGTTTACTGTTCAGCACTTGCTGCCAAGTAAACGCGTCGGCACTAATCATGTACGGAGCGCTGGCTAAATCAGTAGCTGTGGCAACTCGAGCATCCAAGCATTCGCCATGCCGTAAATCAAAGTAAACACTCTGGTTGTCTGGTACACCTAAACTCGAGTCGGCTTGAAGCGTAAAG
>JANNEE010000037.1:0-2601 GCA_031388325.1 Deinococcales bacterium | reverse complement strand
GTTGTGCCACGTTCCAAGTTGGTGGCTCGAATAAATTCACGGATTCGTTCCTTGGCAACGACATCTAAGCCAATCGTCGGTTCGTCTAAAAAAAGCAGTTCTGGGTCGTGCAGCAGCGCCGCGCAAAGGTCTGCCCGCATTCGTTGCCCAAGGCTTAAAGAACGGGCTGGGCTGGAAATAAATTCATCTAAATCCAAGAGCTTTTTGAAGGTATTTAAGTTACTCGAGAAGCGCGGGGCTGGGCTTTTATAAATATGTTGCAGTAACTCCAGACTCTCTATGACGGGTAAATCCCACCATAAGCTGCTGCGTTGCCCAAAAACCGCACCGATTTTTGCGACATAGGCTTGCCGAGATTTCCAAGGCGTAAAACCCATCACCTCGAGCCGCCCAGATGTTGGCACAAGCAACCCCGTCAGCATTTTTAGAGTGGTACTTTTACCCGCGCCATTTGGACCTAAATAGCCAATCATCTCGCCGCGTTTAATGGCAAAAGAAACATCATCCACGGCTTTTAGGGTTCTCGAGTCGCGCTTAAAAAAGTTTTGCAGCACCCCTAAGCTGCTCTTGTGGTGATTGCGAATTTCAAAGTGCTTGCAAAGATTTTCGACCTCAATCATCTTAATTCCCTGTACTTTGATAATGCTTTAAGCCAAATTGCCAAAATTGCAACGCCAATAAAAACATCGCATAACCCGCCACAGGAGCAAGAAAAGGCATAAAATCAGGCAAGCCAAACGGGTCGGGCTTACCCAGAAAAAAAAGGGCTGGATAATAATTTAAGAGTGCCACTGGAAATAAAAAAGTAAACATCACCCGTAACCAATCGGCGTAAATACTCATCGGATAAGACATCATGTCTTTACCGCCATAAGTCAACAAATTCATCGCATCGGTGCTGTCTACTGTAAAAATGGTGATGCTTGCGCCAACCAAAAACAGCGCTCCAAAGTATAAATTCATACCCAGCACCACCAGAGGCAAATACAATAATTTCCCCGCTTGCCAGATTTGCGGATTGTGCAGCACCGCGTACCCAAAAATCCCTGCACCGAGAATCACCCGTCCAATGCGCCGGAACGATAACGATGAACCAAAAATCTGAATCATCAGGTTGGCTGGACGGAGTAAAAACTGGTCAAGTGTGCCTTTACGAATATGTGCCGAAAAAGTTGGCGAATCAAAACCATCAAAAACCATATCGGTCAAACCAAACGCAAACTCAACCATGCCATACAAAAACATGATTTCTGGCAGTGACCAACCGCCCAAACCCTGAAACTTGGCAAAAATCAGGGCAAAAGCCGAAAATTCTAAGATTGTCACCAGACTGGTACTCAGCACATCCAAAATAAAAGAGACACGGTACTGCAAAGTGCTGCGTAACTGTGCCAGCCATAAAAAATGGTACAAGCGTAGATTCTCGAGAATCATGACTTACCCACCTAAAATCACCAATCTGCGGGTGGCTCGAGACAAAATCAGTTGGGCAACTAAAGTTAGCGCGATTGCCCAAAAGCCTTGGAGTGCCAGCAACTCGAGCGGCTTGGTGTTACTCGAGCCAATATAAATTTCTATAGTTGAGTTCATCATGTGTGGAAAAGGCGTGAGGAAAAGAAAATTCTGTAACCAATCTGGGAAGAAACGCAACGGCATCAAAAAACCACTGGCAAAGCCCAGCACAATAAAAGCAAATCGGGCGATGCCCCGAGCATCGGGCGACCAAAAGGCGGCTAAATTGACGATAAAGCGAAAGGCAAAACTGATGCCCATGGCAAGCGCGAGGGAAAGAGCAATGGTTATCCAGTGCCAGAAATCAGTCGGTAATCGAATCGCAAAAACCAAATAACAGACCAGCATAATACTGATGCCTCGAGTGAAAAGTGCGGTCAAGCCACGTCCAATGTCCTGAGCCAACCAGAACAAGTACAAACTGGTCGGACGCAGTAATTCAGCCGCAATTTCACCTCGGTAGACGGTGTTCATCAGTTCAGACCAACCAAAAATAGAAACGACCATCATGATGGCTTGGGTTAAAGCCACATACGTCACCAAGTCCTGAGCGCTCCAACCGCCTGTGCTGCTTGAGTTGCCAAGGAGTGCCAACAGCACACTGGCACGCAGCAAACCAAAGAACAGATTGGTGATTAAACCCGTGATGGTGGCAGTGCGGTAAGTTAAATGCCGAGCAAAGGCGCGTTTTGTGATTTCCCAAAAAAGGCGCATTCGGGCAGTATCGCATGTTTTTTACGTCTCGAGAAATCAGCTATTTGGCGTAGCACCTAATGTTCACTCGGAAAACGAGTTGGCACTCGAGCTGCACAATTGACCATTTCCTTGGCTGCCATCACATACCTTGCCAGCACCGCCATACTGCCTTTGCTGAGTTTCAGTTTACCGCGTAATAGCCCTGCGATTGGCTCGAGTTTGCTGTTCAGCACCTGTTGCCAGGTAAACGCATCGGCACTAATCATGTACGGAGCGCTGGCTAAATCAGTAGCTGTGGCAACTCGAGCATCCAAGCATTCGCCATGCCGTAAATCAAAGTAAACACTCTGGTTGTCTGGTACACCTAAACTCGAGTCGGCTTGAAGCGTAAAG
>JANNEE010000020.1:0-1831 GCA_031388325.1 Deinococcales bacterium | reverse complement strand
AAATGGGCGCACCAGATGAAGCCGTGTTTCGATTAAAGCACAAGTGCGAGCAATTGCTCCGGTGTTGTGTGGGATTTCAGGTTGGTAAAGGACAACATTTAGCACAGTGGTGAGTATACGGTATTTGGGCTTTGGGCTTTGAACTATGGTTCAGACGTTGGTTCTCGAGTAAACTGTTTTGATGTGGGTTAGCACGCTTATTCTTTGCATTTTGTTGCTTGTGGATTTAATGGTGATTTTTATTCTGGGGGCAGGGTTGTCGCAACGCCGTGTCTTTGATTGGAATATGTTGCTGATTACCTTTGTTCTCAATGTTATTGGAGCGTACCTGTGGCGCAAGAGCCGCGAATAATGCCTTTTAGGGCGTACTCGAGTAGTCACTACGCGATGCCGCTTCCGGATGGGCATAAATTTCCGATGCAAAAATACGCTGGGGTGCGCTTTTTAGTCGAACAGCAAAGGATTTTGGTTCTCGAGCCACCTCGAGCCGAGTGGGATTTGGTTGAACGGGTGCATCAGCCAGATTACTTAAAAAAATTGCGCTTTGGGACGTTACCAGCAAAAGAAATTCGGTTACTCGGTTTTCCGTGGTCAGAAATGCTGATTGAACGGGCGTTGCGAGCCACTGGCGGGACTTTGGCGGCGGCAGAAGATGCGCTGCAAACAGGTTTGGGTATCAATTTGGCAGGTGGTACACACCATGCCTACCCCAGTCATGGCGAGGGATTTTGTGTCTTGAACGATGTGGCGATTGCTTGTCTGGAATTGCTAGAGCGCGGTCTTAAACGGATTTTGGTACTGGATTTGGACGTTCATCAGGGCAATGGCACAGCTTTTATTTTTAAGAATGACCCTCGAGTCTTTACCTTGTCGGTTCATGGGGAGCGCAATTATCCTTTTCATAAAGAAGCCTCGAGTTTGGATATTGGTTTACCTGACGGTGTGGACGACCAAGCCTATTTGCAACTTCTCGAGGAGCGTGTGCTGCCTGTGGTACAGCGTTTCAAACCGCAGTTGGTCTTTTACCTAGCGGGGGTGGATGTCTTGGCTCGAGACCAATTTGGACGTTTTGGATTGACCATAGCTGGGGTACAGCAACGCGATGCTCGAGTTTTTGAGTTTTGCCAAATTCTCGGCATTCCAGTCGTGAGTTTAATGGCGGGTGGCTACAACAAAGACCTTGGTTTGACAGTACAAGCCCATGCCAATACGGTCTTGGCTGCCCTAGGGATTTTTGGCGGCTAAACAGCACTTATCCACAAGCTGGTTTGACCTGTGGATAAGTTGAACGGCTCGATTTTTAGCATCTTCTTTTGCGGTACTGAATTCGTGAACAACAATTTGGTTTGGGATTTAACATTCGTGTCATGGGTTTGTCAATCCCCAAGGTTATCCACAGGGGTGTGGATAACAAAAGGGGTTTCGCTTTGGGCGTTTGGCGCGTTAGACTCGGGCTTACATGGCTTTTCATTTGCGTTTGGTCGGTGGGTGCGTTTTGGAGCGCGAGGCTGCTCCTGTGCCTTTGGGCAAACGTTCCAATGCACTGCTGGCGTACTTGGCACTCGAGGGAATCACGGCTCGCGGTACAATTGCCACCCTGCTGTGGAATGAAACTGACGAGGAACGCGCCAGAGCCAGTCTGCGTCAAGAGATTTACCGCATCAATCAAATCGGTGAAATTATCCTCAACGACCGGCATCATGTTTGGTTAGCCAGTAGTGTCGAACATGACTTGGAGCAGTTCAATACTTTAGAAGGTGAATTTGCGGCTGGTTTAACCCTAGACGAACTTGAATTCGAGGCTTGGCTTGATGGCGCTCGGGCGTTACTG
>JANNEE010000016.1:0-3185 GCA_031388325.1 Deinococcales bacterium | reverse complement strand
TGAAGGACCAGGCGTTCAAACCGTAGCACAGAGAGTCCGATCGACCCTTTGTAGAAATCTCCCACGGTCACCGCCGCGACCAGCAAACCACCAAACAGGAAGAAAAAGATGCCCATGTATATGCCACAACAGCGGTTCCATTTGGTACCAGCAGTATTATTAGCAATATTATTTAGTATTTTATGATTGACAATATGTTTAGATTTAGCACCATCAAGATCTACCAAGTGCAAATACTCAATTCCATTTGCTTCAAATTCTTTAGCAACTTCCAGCGGATTTTCATTATAGATTATTTGTGTGTTAAAATCACCTTTTGTGAGCCTTACACATTTACCATTTATGATATCAATTGCAGGAATGATTCTCATCGATTTTTAGAATTGCTGTTTTCTGAGTTTGTTCCTGAACTTAACGATAGAAAATTGAATAATATTTTTTCGCCTACAGCAGCTGATTTTTCTGGATGGAATTGAGTTGAATAGAAATTATTTTTTTCTATTGCTGCGCTGAAAGGAAGAATATAATCGCATATCGCTGTTGTATTCTCACAAATTTCTGAATAATAGCTGTGAATGAAATATACATCTTCTTTTTCCTGAATTCCCTTAAATAAATCGCTGTTCATTTTTTTCAAATCATTCCAACCCATGTGCGGTATAATTTCTTTCTTTGAAAACAATTTTACTGCAGTATTAAAAATACCCAAACACTCCGTATTTCCTTCTTCTGAATAATTGCACATCAGTCGTACCCGTAAAGCGTAAATGGGTATTACTAACTTCAAGTTCGGCAGCATATGGCATTTGTTTGGTGCGGTAGAGCAACTGTCGTAGGCGTTGTTTAACCATATATCCAGAGTCATCATCTGCCCATAAAAGCAAAATCATTTCTTCTCGAGACATCCAAGAATTTTGACAGACCAGCAAAGCCACCAGATACAAAGAACGTTCAAGCGTTACGGGCTTGTGGTCATAAGTGGCAGTTCCTAAAAGCCGAAGCACACTGTATTCTACGAGATTTTGATCGGAAAGGTAAAACTAGGCTTACTTACATTTCGTGAGGTGCATCAATGCCAAGTACCAATAGTGCTTCTTTAATCGCATCCGCTACCCGTGTCACCACCGCCAACCGCGCTTCGCGTAAGCCTTCGGGTGCATGAAGCACACTGGTATCTGATTTTCCGTTTGTGTCTTTATGATTGTAATAGCCATTAAAAGCATTCGCTAACTCGAGGGCATAAGCACACATTGGATGAGCCGATTTATCACGGGTACAAAGCGCTAGAACCTCGGGGTATTTTGCCACGGTTTTGAGAACACCAAGCTCGAGTTGACCTAAGCTCGAGAAGTCGGCTGTACCACTAAAGCCCTTAGCAGCATATTCTCGAGCTATTTTTCTGGCACGGGCATGGGCGTACTGCACCACCACGGCTGTATCGCCTTGAAGGGCAAGGGCGGTATCCCAACGAAAATCAATTTGACGTTCTGCGGTAGTCTTTAGAAAAGCAAATTTCAATGCGCCTAAGCCTATTTGTGGAGCAACCAGTTCGGCATTTGAATGATTTGGGCTAATCGTTTTGACCGTCTCTAGCGCCCTAGCTTTGGCTTCGGCTATTACCTCATCGGCACTAACCGTAATGCCCTTGCGTCCAGACATGGTTTCACCCTCGAGCAGCACTGTTTCGTTGGCTAGGTGATGATGATATTTTGTATATGTTCCATCTGAAATTAAGGATAGTCCAGCTTTGACCACAATTTGAGCTAAGCCTTGTCTCGAGTCAATGACGTTTATTACTTGGTTGGCATGGGCAAAGGTCTGGTTATCAGGGTGAAGCTCGCCTTTGGGGGCAGTGGTGTATAAGGTTTTACTGCTTGGTTGTTTCGCAAAATTCTTAAACTCGAGTCCTTCAAAAAGCCCAAATTTCCAGTAGTGGTACGCAATATCTTTGGTTTCGTAAACATATGTGCCATTGCCACGTACCAGTACCTTAAATGGCTCTTCGAGGTTCGGCACAAACGGACTTAAATCCATACCTTTTGTTCCAGCGTATTTGCCCTCAGTGGGTTGCTCGAGACGGTCTGCGAAAATATCTAAGGCTTGTTCGACCAGTCCCGCGTGAACCACATCCGATTCCCAAGTCAGTAAATCGTATTCAATCCCAAGGCTGTAGGCAGTCTCGAGTTGGGCTTTGACATCCGTTTCGTTTTCGTTGCGTAGTTCGCGGCGCTCTATGGCTTGAATCACATCTGCTATGGCTGGCTCGAGGGCAAGCGCTTCTGGGGTTTTTTTCTTGAAATCAAAGTCTTTGTGCAGTCGCACATATAGTTCGCCTAGCCAATGGTCGTATTTTTGCGCTCCATTCCAAACTGCGTTGTAATGCTTCACGGCAAATTGACTCTCGGCGGCTTGTCTGCCCGTATCGTCTATATAGTTTTGAATTTCAACATTGTACCCAGCCGCACGGTAAATTCTGCCCAGTGCATCGCCAATCAGCGCCCCGCGAATATGTCCGACGTGCCATTCTTTGTTGGGGTTGACACTGGTGTGTTCGACAATTACTTTTTGGTTTTGGCTTGGCGGTGCGTAGACACTCGAGATAACTGACTGCACAAATGCACTCTGGTCAACAAAAAAATTCAAATAAGGACCGACCGCTTCGGCTCGAATTACACCAACGGGCAATTCGACTTTTGTAGCTAATTCTTTGGCAATTTGAACGGCAGCATTTCAAATGCTGCATGGGATGTTAAGCGCCCTGAAATCCTCAATAACTCGAGCTTGCCAATCAATCAGACACTTCGGCAATACGATAATTGGGATGAAGAAACTATTGAAGAACGTGGGCAATGGCTTTTTGAACAAGCCAAGAAATTCTGGTCTCGAGCTTAAAGTAGGTCAAACTGGTACACTGCCCACCATGTCGGACTTAAAATCACTCCTCAAACTTGCCCTCGAGAAAATCGTTCCCCCCGAAACCGAAGTGGTGATTCAGGACACCCCCGCAGATAAACCCGGAGATTACGGTTCGCCCGTGGCATTTTTACTAGCAAAAGCCTTAAAGCAAAACCCTGTTCAAATTGCCAAAGAATTAGCTACAAAAGTCGAATTGCCCGTTGGTGTAATTCGAGCCGAAGCGGTCGGTCCTTATTTGAATTTTTTTGTTGACCAGAGTGCATTTGTGC
>JANNEE010000753.1:0-3011 GCA_031388325.1 Deinococcales bacterium | reverse complement strand
ATTAGCAGCCTCTTTTTTATTTTATATTGCTGATGTCAATTTCGGCGGTTCTCGAGTTATGCCAAGCAAATCTGAGCTTTTTGGGTTGAATCCCTTTTTCGACTTCAATCAATGCCCGTAGTTGCAACTCTTGGTTGGCTTGTAAATCTAGGCTAAACGACGAATCTCTGGAAGCAAAGTAAGCCCAATCAGAAATTCGGCTCGAGATACCGTCTTGGTCAAGGAAGGATAATCCACCCAATCCATAAATCGCAATTGGGGCTTTGGTAATGTTCTTGACGGTAAAGTACAGTACCATCCAACGTCCACCTTCGGGGGCGGTACTGCCATCAAACCAAGGGGCAGTGCTGTACTCGAGGCGGTCAAGTTTGAAATTGGTGCGTCCGGGGTAATAGACACCATATTGGGCTGAAAAAAACGACAATGCACTCGAGCCGTCCGCCACGCTTGGGTCAGCAAACGGGGCTGGAATCGGAATGATTTTACCACGCAAGTCAAAACGCCAAACTGTGTTGTTGCAGTCATCTACGATTAACTTGGGTAAACTGACATCGCTGTCTAAGACAATTCGGGTGTAGAGACTCATTTTTTGGGCAGGACGCAAAAAGATATCAATTTCTCGCATTGTGCCTTGTTCGTACCAGTTACTATCCCCTTCAACATTCTGGTTTTTTGAATCCACACCAGAGAAACGAATTTTACTTCCACTGACAGCTTGTTCGGCATTGGTCGGATTTTGTACCGTGGCATAAATTATCAGGGCTTTTTTATCTGCACCAAGCAAATCGGCTTTTGCGCCACCACTGTACAAAAAGCTATCTACGCTATACTCGAGTTTGGTAATCGAGTAATTTATCGCATTGCTTTGTCCTTTGCAAAGCGTATAGGTCTGCCCAAGCACACCTTCGCCGCCGTTTTGTTGGGTTGTCCCTTGAACACTTGGGGTATTGGTTTGGGCTGGGCTTGGATTAACAATAGTGATGGTGCTGCCCGCAACACTGGCAGTCAAACCTAAGCCTTTAGCGACATCTACGGCAGGTGCATAAGCAATATCTTTTTGAATACTCACGCTCACCTTGGCAGTTTTGCCATTGCGGACAAACGAAGCGGTTTTGGCTTTGGCATCAATACTCACACTTGAGCCAAGCGCCACCGCATATGGCTTACTCGAGAGCGAGAGCTTACCTGATACCACCTGCCATGCCATGCTCGAGGTTTTACCAGCAAAAACCACTTTGTACTGTGTTTGGGCAAGGGCGATGGCAGCAATTCCAGCCAGCATCAGACATAAAAATAATTTTTTCATAGAGACTCCTTAGGTAATTGTAAGATACATCAGTTTTGAGTCTGCGTGTAGCTCGAGTCAGATGTGAATGAATTCTTGACTTGCTCAAGCTAAAGTTCTAGCTTGAATTGCCGAGTCCCTGAATTGCAATTGGTATAAGTCTTTGTATAAACCGCCTTGCACCAGTAATTCTTCGTGCGTTCCAAGGCTCGAAATTCTGCCATGCTCGAGAACTGCAATACGGGCTGCGTTTCGCACCGTACTCAGGCGGTGGGCGATCACAAAGGTGGTTCGGGACTGCATCAGACGTTCTAAAGCCTCCTGCACCAAATACTCAGATTCGTTGTCTAAGGCACTGGTGGCTTCATCAAGGATTAGAATTTTTGGATTTTTAAGGATGGCTCGTGCTATCGCAATACGTTGCCGTTGCCCACCCGATAATTTCATACCGCGTTCACCGACCACAGTTTCAAACCCCTGCTCGAGACGATTGATAAATTCGGTGGCGTTAGCAGCTTCGGCGGCTTCTAGCACCTCTTGGTGTGAGGCATTGGCTCGTCCGTACTGAATGTTCTCGAGAATACTGCCACTAAAAAGCTGAGTCTCTTGCGGTACAACCCCAATTAAACCGCGTAGTTGTTCTAAGGAAAGTGACCTAATGTCCACACCATCTATTTTTATTGCCCCAGCCGTGACATCATAAAAACGGGCAATCAATGCCACCAAGGTACTTTTACCCGCGCCACTTGCGCCAACCAATGCCAGCACTTGCCCGGCTGGGACTTCTAAATTGATGTCCTCGAGAATCAGCCCTTCGCGGCTTTGGTACTTAAAACTGACTGCTTCAAAACCGACTTGCCCTTGAACCTTTTGTAAGCGCACAGGATTCTTGACTTCGGTTAGTTCTGAAGGTGTATCAAGGATTTCAAAAATCCGACTGGATGCACCAAGGGCTTCTTGAAATTGGGTAAAAATCCCGCTTAGGCTCGCCATTGCGGTGGATACGCCAAGGGCATAGAACATAAAGCTAATCAGTGCGCCGGGGGTTAAATTTCCCTCGAGTGCCAGTCTTCCGCCGTACCACAAAAGACCACCTAGGCTCGAGAAACCAATAAAAAGCATGGTTGAACCAAACATAGAATTGAGTAAATTGCGTTTCATGGCGGTCTGAAAAGTGGCAAAAACACCACTGCTGTATTTTTCTTGCTCTAAGGTTTCATTGGTAAACGACTGCACCACACGAATGTTGCTTAAGGCTTCTTCGGCACTGGCATTAGCAGCTGCAACCTTATCTTGGACTTCTTTACTTAAGGCTCGCACTTTTCGTCCAAAATAAATCGCTCCAAAGACAATAAACGGGGTAATCAACAAGGTAATCAGTGCCAAACGCCAATTGGTCACAAACATCATCACCGCACTGCCAAGTAAAGAAATAATTTGACTAAAACCGTTGGCTAAAGCACTCGAGGCGACAGTTTGCACGGTAGAAGCATCCGAAGTTAAACGCGAAGTCAGTTCGCCAACTTTTCGACTTTCAAAAAAACCACTGGACAATGAAATCAGGTGCTTATAGACACTCGAACGCACATCCCGAACCACCGAAGTGCCAACCAGCGCCAAGCCATACGATTGAGCGGCACTAAATAAACCTTGACCGAGTGCCACCAGCACCAATAAAACCACAACCTGATCGAGTTGGGTTGTGTCCTTGTTTTGCAGATTCAAA
>JANNEE010000721.1:0-3503 GCA_031388325.1 Deinococcales bacterium | reverse complement strand
GATGATGCCGATTTACTTAATTTGGTGCAGTGGTTAGCCAAATCCAACAGCACTGGGAAACTCTTAATTCATATGGATGGGGCATACGGCGGGATTTATTTTTCACAAGGCAGACCAACCCACGCCGAGTACAATGGACGCATCGGCGAAGAAGCCGTGATTCGGCTCTTTGGACAAGCCAGCCATGCCGTACAAGGACACTTTTCATTTGAGAAACTCGAGCCAGACGCACTTGACCTGCAAACCCGAACCATCCGCAAATCCCTATTTCAACTGTTAATGGAACTGGCGAACTTTGAAAGTGTCACCCGATAAAGTTATGGCAATAACGCACCATAGGAGTTACAAAAAATGAAAATCCTGATTGTAGATGACTCAGTAAGTGTCCGTAAAGCCCTCGAGCGCCTGTTATCACCCCGCCAATACAGTGTTTTAAGCGCCTCGAGTGCCGAACATGCCATGGAACTGATTGCCAATGATGTGCCGAACTTAATCATTGCTGATGTGGTCATGCCAAACATGAACGGATTTGAATTAACCGCCCGCTTAAAAAGTTTGGATCGTTTTCGCAATGTTCCGATTTTGTTAATTAGTGGCATTGTCGATTCCGCCGTGACTGCCCAAGCCAAAGAAGCCGGAGCAGAGGGTGTGGTTTCTAAACCGTTTACCCCAGAAGACCTTTTTCCACGGATAGACGCAGCCCTCGCCAAAAGTGGACAAGCAGCACAAGAACGCACCGAAGCCCAAACAGTCGAAGTCCAATTGGCTGTTCCAGTCGTGGTTATCCCCGAAGTTCGCGCCCCAAGCACTGGACATGGTGTGGATTTCACTTCGCACCTTGCGCCTTTCCTCGAGAAACCAGAAGTCGAAACTGTGTTGATTGTGGCGACCACTGTAGATGCCAGTGTGCTGGCTGAACACGGCAAACCGCTCGATGAAGCACCGTTAGTTGGCACATACGTCCGAACCCTGACCAGTATTTCTAACGGTTTGGGCATTAACTTAGGTGGGGTTGACTTACACAGCTTCTCGCTCGAGTACCAAGGCAAGAGCTTACTGGTGAGCCGAATCAACGATACCAGCGCTCTAGCTTTAATTGTGACTGCGCCAAGTGTGCCAAGCACGGTGCGTTACCTTGCTTCAAGGCAAATGCCAAGTTTGCAACAAGCCTTTGCTTAAAAGTTCAGCCTGATAGTGGATGGTGCGTTCAGCCTGATAGAATGCACCATGCAAGAAATTTATACTTTTTTAGGTCAATCCACCAATGCCATGCTCAGTGACATCGAAAAGTTGGTGCGGCTCGAGTCGCCCTCTAAAGATGCAGCCGCAATCAACAAAGTCCAAGACCAAATAGAGGCTATGCTCGAGCAGTACGGCACAGTCAAACGCCATCACCACGAACTAGGCGATATTCTGCATATTCAAATCCCCGGAGTCTCGAGTGAGCGCGTGCTGCTGATGGGACACGCCGATACGGTCTACCCACTTGGCACTTGGAAAGACAATTGGCGAGTCGAAGGCGATAAAGTCTTTGCGCCTGGCAGTTATGACATGAAGGCTGGGATTGTCCAAGCAATCTGGGCATTAAAAGCCATTTTTAAAAACGGGCAACGCCCGAGTTGTACTGTGGATTTTCTGGTCACACCCGATGAAGAAATTGCCAGTCATGCTGGGCGACCCTATATCGAAGGGCTGGCGGCTGGTGCAAAAGCGGTATTGGTTCTCGAGCCACCACACTTAAATGGAGACCTCAAAGTTGCGCGTAAAGGCGTGGGTGGCTACCGTGTCTTTATCAGGGGCAAAGCTGCCCACCAAGGTACAGAACCCGAAAACGGACGCAACGCCCTTGTCAGTACCGCCCATTTAATTGCTGAGGTGATCAAACTCCAAGATTTAGCCAAAGGCACGACCCTAGGACCAAACGTCATCAAAGGCGGCAGCGCCATGAATGTTGTCTGTGACGAAGTGTACTTGGAGATAGACATCCGAGTTTGGACAAGCGAAGAAGCAGCTCGAGTAGACGAAGCGATTCGTAAAATCCAACCGCTAGATGGCACAAGCTACGAAATCCTAGACGGACTCAACCGCCCAGCCATGGAACCCTCTGACGGCACTTGGGTTTTACTCGAGAAAGCCCAAAAAATTGCCAATGCCCTAGGCTTCAACCCCGGCGCGGCTCGAGTCGGTGGTGGTTCAGATGGCAACTTTACCGCAAGGCTTGCACCAACCATAGACGGCTTTGGCGCTTTTGGAGCAAATGCCCACCAAAAAGAACTCGAGTACATAGACATTCCAAGCCTCGCGCCACGGGCTGCACTGATTGCTGGGATGTTGTTAGAGCTATGAGCTATGAGCTTTGAGTTTTACCTCATATGCTTCAAAGCTCACTCCTTTGAATACGTCATCTCGAGGGGAATGACCCATTCGTTAAATTCGCTATCGGTCACAAAGCCCAGTTTTAAGGCAGCCTCGCGCAAAGATAAACCTTCTTTATGGGCTTTTTTGGCAATTGCAGCCGCTTTGTCATAGCCAATATGACGGTTTAAGGCGGTCACTTGCATCAGGTTTGTGCCTAGGTTTTGGGCAATTCGCTCTAAATTTGGTTCTATTCCAGCCGCGCAATTGTCGTTAAATGAAACACAAGCATCGCCTAGCAGGGCAATACTTTCGATGACGTTATGTACCATCACGGGCTTAAAGACATTGAGTTGAAAATTGCCTTGTGAACCTGCAAAAGCCACAGTTGCATCATTGCCAAAAATCTGTGCCACAACCATCGTCATGGCTTCGGATTGGGTGGGATTGACTTTACCGGGCATGATGCTCGAGCCGGGTTCATTTTCTGGAATGTCAATTTCTCCAATCCCGTTACGTGGTCCACTGGCTAACCAACGGACATCATTCGCCATTTTCATCAGTGCGCCAGCCAGTGTCCGTAAAGCACTCGAGGTGGTCACAAGCGCGTCATGTGCCGCAAGTGCCGCAAATTTATTCAGGGCAGAAGTAAACGGTAAACCTGTAATGTCTGCCATTTTCTGCGCCGCCAAATCACCAAATTTTGGATGGGCATTTAAGCCCGTACCAACGGCTGTTCCGCCAATCGCAAGTTCATATAAACCTTTTTCGGCATGACGCACCTGTTCGAGACAAAAGTCTATTTGCGCCACCCAAGCACCAATTTCTTGCCCTAAGGTAATCGGTGTGGCATCTTGCAGGTGGGTGCGTCCGACCTTAACAATACTCGAGAATTCAAGGGCTTTACGGTGCAGTGTCTCACGCAAGACCAAAACATTTGGGTATAACTGGCGGTGCAGTTCTTCAACAACCGCAATGTGCATTGCCGTTGGAAAAGTATCATTGCTGCTCTGTCCACGGTTTACATGGTCGTTGGGGTGGACTGGTTTTTTACTGCCCAGTTCGCCACCAGCCAAGGCAATAGCACGGTTAGAAATCACTTCGTTGGCATTCATGTTGCTTTGTGTTCCAGAACCCGTTTGCCAGAC
>JANNEE010000656.1:0-3298 GCA_031388325.1 Deinococcales bacterium | reverse complement strand
GGACAAATCCTAACGCTTGCCGATATAACGGCAATATAACGCCAATATACGCGCCGCTTTTTATGCTACCTCGAGAGACTAACCTCAAGGAGTTACGCCATGTTAAAAAAATCAATGCTGCTTGTATTTTTAATCCTGATTGGAGCTTGTACAACACCACCGATTACGCCGCCCAAAGAAGAACCGCCGATAAAAGTGGTGGGAGCGCCCATCGAAATTGCTTTAACGGGCATTGGCAGTAAATCACTCTCGGCTCGAGTTCGTCCGCAAACCCTTGACACAGAAGTTAGCAGCCGAATTACTCTTGGCGACGCGATTATTCGCTCGAGTACCGATATTGTGCCACTCGGACAGGCTCGCACTTCTGGACACCGGTATTTGCACGTGACATTACCAATCAGCCTTCTCGAGGGAACGTTTACTAACCTAACCTTTATGGCAATCAACGACCCAAAAAGCGGCAGCCTGAGCGCGGTTTCAGAACTAAGTCGTTACCCCGGCTTAGCTGCTTATACCCAATCCGAATTTGATGCACTTGCCGCCAGTATCGCACCTACCAGCCCAATTTCCCTCGAGCCTAGAAGCCAAAGCCCTGCGCTGCTAGCTGGCGAAGAAGATGCGCTGCAAATTTACACTGAAAACGAAGTCTCGAGTTTAGGCAATGTTCTGCCTTATGGTTTTGTGGCGCACAATGGCACAAGCCGCACCATCAGCAGCACTGGCACAATTACCATTGCCATGCGTGTGCCGTTGCAGGCTTTAGCCAAAGACGACCCATACACGATTAAACTGCGCTTTGGGATTTATGAAGACAGCAGCACGATAATTACCGAATCGCTAGAAGCCCAGTTGCCAATTAACCAAGCGGCTTTTAAGGCTGTCCGGTCTCGAGTTGGCGGAGATTTACGAGTCATGCCCGGTACAACCAAGACCATATCAGCACCGCTCTATTTGTACGCATCACCTCGAGTTGCGCCAAGTCCAAGTCAAACCATCCTTGCCATCTGTCAAGTTCGGACGGTTGGTAGCGCAACAACACCAACGGCTTATTTGGTTAATCGTCTGCCGACTTCGGTGGAATTGCGAACTCGAGTGATTACCGTTGGGCAAATCCTACCGCTCGAGACCACTATTTCTGATGCGGCTGGCGAGTATTATTTACCCGCCCAAATCAGTTTGACTTCACCGAGCCTTGGTGGTGTCCGAAGTCAGCATTTAATGGCTTTTAGCGCTGGGGCAACCACAGTCAACACCGATGTTTGCGGAGTCTCGAGCAATAGTAACTTAAATGTTCTAACCGATATTATTCCGATTTCGGGTGGTGCATTGCATAGTCTGGCTTTACAATCCGATGATACTGTGGCAGCTTGGGGAAATAATGGTTTAGGGCAAACAACCATACCAAGCGATTTAACTGCTTACTTGGTTCAAGCAGTGGCTGGAGGTTCTTATCATAGTTTGGCATTACAAACCAATGGTGTAGTCAGGGCTTGGGGATATGCCGGTTTAGGGCAAACAACTGTACCGAGTGGCTTAGTTGGTATCGTAGCTATAGAAACAGGGACCTATCATAGTTTAGCCTTAAACAGAACTGGTGGCGTGGTTGCTTGGGGGCTAAATAATTCCGCTCAAACTGATGTTCCTACCGATTTAACCAATGTCGCCGCGATAACAGGCGGGAATGGGTTTAGTTTAGCCCTTAAATCCGATGGTAGCCTTGTGGTTTGGGGATTAGAAAACCAATCTGGACAAACCGACATTCCAACTGGATTAAACGATGTGATTGCGATTAGTTCGGGAGCGTATCACAACCTTGCTTTGAAACAAAACGGTACCGTCGTGGCATGGGGCGACAATAGGGATGGTCAATCAACCGTACCGACCGACTTAACTGGGGTTATTGCAATCAGTGCAGGGTCGTTCCACTCGATTGCCTTAAAAGCTGACGGCACAGTGGTTGCTTGGGGATACGATGATTATGGTCAAGTAACTGTTCCGACTGGCTTAACTGGTGTTGTGACAATTGCGGCAGGAGAGTACCACAACCTTGCCCTAAAAGCCGATGGCAGCCTTGTGGCATGGGGCGACAGTGGGGATGGTAAATCCACTGTTCCAGACATTAGCCCACTGACTTTCAAAATCCCGTAACTCGAGCAAAGGAGCAACCATGAAACAGAAAATACATTCCTTGATTGACCTTGTAAAACAGGTATGCGGTCATTCTGACTCGGAAAAAGCGCAATGCCTTACGCACTCCCCCCAGCGCGGAGCGCTGACCCCCTCGAGTGAGGGGGTTCAAGTACCAGACCTTGAACTTAGCACCCCTCTTTTGAGGGGTCGAGCGGAGCGAGGGGGAGTTCGTAGGAGGTCACGTTTTTATTTCATTCCAGTTCTGCTTGGTGCTGTATTAGCGGCTTGCAATCAACAAAACATTCCGCCTGTTCCCAGCCTCAAGCCAGTTGGAACGGCTTTTACAATGGTCTTTGATGGGCTTGGTACACCCAATTTTAATGCCAGCCTCTCGAGCAACATCAGCCCCCAATCCCTGACCGACCAACAAGCAACCGTTAAACCAATTCGGGTGGTGGCTCGGGGCAGCATGGATTACATTCCAGAAGGGCAGCCGCGCACCAGTGGCTTTCGTTATGTCTATGCGGTGCTATCGGTCAACAGCACCGCTATTCTCGAGAACGTCAGTTTTTTAGGGGTGCGAAACAGCAGCAGTTCAATTGCTGACTCTGCCATCAGTGCCGCGATTCGTGCGCCCGGTGGGGTTGCCTTTAGCAGCACCGAACTCAGGACACTGGCTTTAAGTGTTAAGCCCGCCCAAGCCAGCACCTATAACTCGGTCACAAAAAAAATCGTGCCATTACCAAATACCGAAGATACGGTGCAGTACCTGCCCGAAAGCGCTCTGGATTATGTGCCAGATGGCATGACTGGTTTATTGCCCTATGGTTTTACTGTGCTGAACAGCACGGGTGGGCGTACCCTCGAGACGACCACCAACGCCAACCGCATGATTGTCAGTATGAAAGTGCCTTTGGCAGCCGACCCTGTAAACGACCCCTATGCTTTTGCGTTTAGTGCCGTGCCAGTCTCGGATTCGGTTACTCGAGTGACCCAAACTTTAGAAGCCCAAAGCCAAGCTGGTAATGCGGCTGTGGTGGCTCGAGCCGCCGCCTTAGGCAGCAGTGCCAGTATTACGGCGTTACCATCTTCATTTAACAGCCCCGCCAGTAGCAACACGGTTAATGCCCTGTGCAGTCTTCGCACGGCGGGTAGTCCTACCAACGCA
>JANNEE010000140.1:0-3181 GCA_031388325.1 Deinococcales bacterium | reverse complement strand
GTAACAAAAGACAGCACCATGACCGCAAAATACTCGGCTGCACCAAAGGTTAAAGCCAGATTGACCGCCACTGGTGCAAAAAAAGTCAGTAGTACGGTAGCAATACTCCCTGCCACAAAACTGCCTATCGCGGCGGTGGCAAGCGCGGCTGCCCCTCGTCCAGCCCTTGCCATTTTGTTGCCCTCTAAACTGGTGATGATACTGGCACTTTCGCCGGGGGTATTAAGTAAAATACTGGTGGTGCTGCCGCCGTACATTGCCCCGTAATAGATGCCAGCAAACATAATAAACGCCGAGACAGGCTCGACCTTGAAGGTGACGGGGAGCAGCAGCGCCACCGTCAGGGCGGGTCCAATTCCGGGCAGCACACCGACCATCGTGCCTAAAAAAACGCCAATAAAACCAAACAACAAATTATTCGGGGTTAATGCCACGGCAAAACCAGACATCAGTGATTGAAAGGTGTCCATAAGTCTCCCATTAAAAAGGCAGCAGTCCAGCCGGTAATTGAATCCCTAGCCCTCGGGTAAATCCGAGGTAAGCGATAACCGAAACGACTGCGCCAATTAAAAAATCCATCCCAAAGGCTCGAGCGCGTTGGTTTGAGGGCAGGGGTCTAAAACCTTGGGCTGTACCCGCAAACATCAGGCTCGAGGTGATGATAAAACCAAGCACGTTAATAAAGAGAATTTGGGTCAGTAAGCCACCCGCCACAAAAATAATAGCGAGATAATTGGTCGGGGCGTTTGGGTCTGCGTCTTCTTCGCCAGCCGGTTCGGCTTTATCGCCACACAATGCACCGACCAAGAGCAGTAACCCTGCAATCAGTAAACCAATCCCAATCATCCACGGAAAAATATTTGGCGGGACTTTAGCAAAGGTACTGGTACTGCTCATGCCGTTGGCTTGAATTAGCACAAAAATACTCAGCAGTATGCCAGCAACCGCAAACACCACATCGGCAGGACTAACATTTCTCATGATGCCCCTTATGAAAAAGGGCAGCCAAAGACTGCCCTTTTTTCGGAATTATTTAAGTAAACCAATGTCACGCAAGGTCTTGACGATTTTTTCATCCTCGAGCTTCAAGAAAACCTCAAATTTAGAACCCGATTGGTACAAATCAATCCAACCTTTTTGCTTCAGGGTTTCTTTCCATTGAGTCGTGGCACTCATTTTGTCCATCAAAGCCACCAATTCAAGACGGCGTGTTTCGGTGATGCCCGGAGGGGCAACAATGCCACGCCAATTGGCAATTTCAACACTGATTTTTTGTTCCTTAAAGGTTGGTGCATTAACCCCAGCCACACGCTTAGGACTCGAGACACCGAGTAAACGCAACTTGCCTGCTTCGACTTGTGGCAAGAACTCGGATAAACTCGAGACCCCAGCCGCGACTTGATTACCCAACAACGAAGCCAAAGCCTCGCCGCCGCCCGCATACGGCACATAATTAACTTTGCTCATGTCCGTACCACTGGCTCGAGCGAGTAAACCGACAGTAATATGGTCTGTTCCACCAGCACTGCCGCCTGCTATCGGTGTTCCACCCGGATTGGCTTTCCATACTGCTAAAAACTCGGTTAGGTTCTGAATTTTGCTGCCGGCTGGCACGACCAATGCCTGAAATTCGCCAGTCAAACGCGCAATTGGCGTGACCATATCGAGGTTAGCTTTAGATTTATTGGTCTGAATTGCCCCAACCATCACTAAACCCATGACCATTAACTGGTTGCCGTCGCCTTTGGCATTGACAAACTGCGCCAAACCAACTGTGCCACCCGCCCCAGCCACATTAGAAACCTGCACCCCCGAAGCGAGTTTACTGCCCTCGAGAACACTTTGAATCGAACGAGCCGTCTGATCCCAGCCACCACCCGGGGCAGCAGGAGCCATGATTTTAAGACCACTGACTTGGGCAACACTCGAGACTCCAAAACCAGCCAAAACTGCGGCTAAACCAAGACCGAACAACACACGTTTACGCATAAATACCTCCAAGAAATTTTTGAATGCGTCAGTGTAAGCAACCAAAACCAGCTTGCCTAGTCTTTTGTTTACAGGTATGAACAAAACTATTTTTTTTACTTAGGCTTTATTGCTAACATACAAAGGTGCAACAAAAACCCAGTTTTGTACCCAGTGTCAAACGCAGATGGGGCATTCAGCAACGCTTTTTTTTGTTGCAAGCGGTACTTTTTGCATTACTGACCCTAATTTTAGCCGCCGTGCAAATCAGTACCTTAGGCACTTCTTTAGAGCGCGATTATGGGATTCGGGCGCTCAATGTATCCCGCTCTGTAGCCCTGATTCCTAGCGTCATAAACGCCATGAACGACCCACGACCACAGGACACGATTAACCCCTTGGTCAATCGAGTGCGTGAAAAAGTCAGTGCCGATTTTATTGTGGTTGGCAATCTCGAGGAAGTGCGTTATTCGCATCCATTGCCTGAACGCATCGGGCAGAAAATGGTCGGTGGAGATAACCAAGAACCATTGGCTGGCAGAGAAATTGTCAGTATCGCCACGGGTTCGCTGGGACGTTCGATTCGCGGTAAAGTACCATTATTTGACTCGAGCAAAAAAGTGATTGGTGTGGTCAGCACTGGTTTTTTACTGCCTACCGTACAAAGTACCTTTTTGACTGTGCTGCAAAGTATTCTGCCTTGGTACGGGGTAGCACTGCTGGTTGCGCTGATTTCCTCGAGCCTGATTGCACGGCGCTTGAAAGAAGACATGTTCAACCTCGAGCCAGAACAAATTGCCGCCCTTGTACGCCAACACCAAGCCACCCTGAGCGCCATGCAGGAAGGGGTCTTGGTACTCGACCCAGAGTTACGAATCCAAGTTCAGAACATCAGGGCGCAGCAAATCCTCAACGCCAAAATCGGTGATGAATTACCGAGCATCTGGCAGGAATTAGCGGCAAGCAAACTCGAGCAAAAAGAAAATCAACCCTTTAAGTTTGGTCATCAGCACTTGATGGTTTCAATGCTCGAAATGGGCGAAGGTTGGAGCGTGATTACTTTTCGTGACCGTGCCGAAGTCCTCGAGATTGCCCAACAATTGACCCAAAGCCAGCAATACGCCGAGCTACTTCGCGCCCAAACCCATGAATTTCAAAATCGCTTACACACCATCTCGGGACTGATTCAACTAGGTCAATTAGAAAGCGCCCT
>JANNEE010000622.1:0-4047 GCA_031388325.1 Deinococcales bacterium | reverse complement strand
GCGATGCTTTAAGGGAAAATTTTAACGCTTTTAACAATACGGTTTTGCGTCTGGATTATTTCTATGACGTGCGTACCCACTTTAAAACTGGTGTTAGATTCTGGAATATCTTCAAAATGCTCTAAGTAACGCTGCATTGGGCGATGCTTGTTAGTTTCGGCATCTCTCGAGTAAAAACGCTGACGATGTGTGTCTGCCGATTTGATTGCCACAACCAATGGTACAACAATTGCATTTTCAAATAAATCCACTGGTAAATAGCCCGGGACAATATGCGCCCCTTCGATAATCATGCTGGTGTGTTCTTTGCTGGCGCGTTCGATGATGGCGCGAACCCCCACCGAGACTTGTTTTACTTGGTCACGGAATCCGTCCAGCAGTTGTTCCCTTGTCGGTTTGACGTGTTGCCGTCCACCACCACGCTTAAAACGGGCTTCTTCGATAGGTTCAAGGGTAGCAGTCCAAGCATCGAAGGTACTCGAGTGCAGGGCTGGTAGCAGTTCTTTACTAATCATGGCTCGCATCACTTGGCGAATCGAATCCGAGGATTCGACGCGGGTAATGCCTAAGCGGTAGCCAATTTCGGCTGCCAGTAAGCTCTTACCTGTGCCGGTCACACCACCAATTAAAATCAGAATTGGTTTTTCGGGGCGACGAATTGAGCGTAGCATGGTGTAACGCCGTGCCACTTCTTCGCCTGCTTCGGAAGTCAGGGCAGCAATCACAATTAAACGCAGACGGTCTCGAGTAACCACCAGTTCGTTTTCCTCGAGTAAATGCAGTTCGATTTCACGGGCAATCTGATGGGCTAAGGCGGGGTTTAAGCCCGTTGCCATTAAACTCTGTGCCAGAATCCCTTTGGAAAACGGAAACGACACCCCATCATCATCCTCGAGTACCATCACTTGGGTAGCACGTTGGTAACGCTCGACATAGGCATCTTTGCGGTCTTCGCCGTAAACCCGCTCTAACTCCTCTAAAGTAATATTCTCTAAACTCGCCCTCGAGATTTCCGAGATACCCTGCACCCGCAATTGTTTTTCTAAGTCCTTGGCAAAACCAAAAGCATCTTTGATTGGGATTCCAGCCAGTTCCAAAGACCTCGAGAGTAAGCCTTTAGAAAATGGAATACTCCGCTCACCATCACGCACAATCACATCTTCAAAAGCTGTAGTTTGACGCTCGAGTTTTTGCGCCGCCGCAATTCCCAAGACATCTTTGGTTTCGTCCAAGATTATTTCTTTGAGGTGTTGCGGGTCAATCATTTTGGTGCGTTGGTCTACTAGGCGCTGTTCGACTCGCCGCGCTATCACCATTGCCGATTCGCGGGCAATATCAGCATTTAAGAGTGATTCGACCACCAAGCCCTTAGAAAAAGGAAAGTCATGACCACCACTAGAAACATGAATCTCGCGCATGACACTATTCTATACACATCAATTAACTAAAACCATGTGAGTGGCTATACAATTATTTGCTGGTACGTCAACCACGCCATTAAGAGTGTCTTGACAGTCCAAGCAATGGTGCGAATCCAGTTACTCGAGACCAGTATTGCAATGGCTTTTGGGTCAAAACCACTGGCTAAAATACTGTGTTGTGGGACTTGCAAAAAAAAGGTACTGAGCCAAATAATCGCTACCAAAGCTGCACAAAGCCAAGGATACCAGACTGGCACTAATTTTGAACCAAGAAAAACCACAGTCAATGCCAATTCCAAAAGCATTGGCACAAGCACAATACTCGAGACACGCAAACCATGTTCGCTTTCAAATGCCACAAAATTTGCTTTGTCGGCGAACTTAAAAAGCGGATAATGAACTATTTGAATTGTCCAAATTAAACCCGCCAAGTACGCACCAACAATTAAATTCCCAAGCAAGACCAATTTATCCATGAAACTCAAGCAAGAATTTTTGCAAGACTTTCACATGATCCTCGAGTTGCTGCACCGTAATTTGCTCTAAAGTGGTGTGTGCCAAATTTTCTTCACCAGGACCAAAACCAACGCAAGCAATTCCGACTTTATGCGCCCAGCGTCCATCAGTCGCAAATTGCCAAATTCCAGTTGTGGACTGTCCAAGCAAACCATCTCTGACACGGTGTAAAGCTGTTACTAGCGGGTGATTCGGCTCGGTGATAAAGCCGGGATTTTTAACCCCATCTGTGCCACTTGTCCAGTCATTATACGAAACAAAACTGGCGGGTAAGCCAATCAGTAATTGCTCGAGAATATGCCGTACATCTGTGCCAGTCTCTAAGGTGGTACGCCAATCAAGGGTTAAAGTAATGGTGTTTGGAGTTAAATTATTGCTGCTGGTATCGGCATGAATCGTGGTTGGTGAAATACTCGAGACCCCAAGAATTGGGTGACCTGGTAACTGCACTTGTTTTAGGCGTTCAAGAAAAACAGCATAGGCAAAATGCGGATTCTCTGTGTGTAAGCCAAGGCTGGCATGATGCGCCCGACCATGAAAACGCACGGTAGATCGGCAAACCCCACGATGCCCGAGCATGATTTTATTGCCACTTGGTTCACCGACCACACAAGCCCCAACTTTGAGCAGACCAAGCGGAGTCTCGAGCGGCAGCTTTGCCACAAGTTCTGCCATGCCACGCCCACCGACTTCCTCTTCGACAGGTACAGCCATAATCACATCGCGTCTAGGGCGTAAACCAGTTTTGATTAGCCCTGCCAAGGCAAAAAGTTGGGCAGCCAGCGGACCTTTTATATCCACTGCACCACGCCCATGCAGCACGCCAGCGTCAAGAACCCCAGCAAAAGGCGGATGTTCCCAAAGCGCCGTGTCACCTACATCAATATGATCCAAATGGGTTAAAAGCATGGTTGCCGCGCCAAGTTCACGCCCACGCACCAATCCAAGGGCATTGCCAGTCTGGTCAATCCAAGTGGCATCAAAATTCTGCGACTTCATTTCTTGCACCACTCGAGCCGCTAATCCAGATTCGCCGTAAGTACGGCTTTCCAAACGCAGAATTTCTTGTAAAAAAGGAATCACGAACCAGAGTATAACGGCTTGACTCAAGAACAGTTGGTTTTACCGCACTTTTTGTCGTCCAGCAATGGCTCTACCCAGTGTAATCTCATCGGCATACTCGAGTGAACCGCCCACAGGCAACCCGTAAGCAATTCGGGTCACATTTGCGCCTAGTGGCTCGAGATTGCGTTGCAAATGCAGGCTGGTGGCATCTCCTTCGACGGTGGTGCTGGTGGCAAGAATAATCTCGAGTGCGCCACTCTCGAGGAACTTTTTGGTGCGTTCAATTAAGGACTTAATTTTAAGCTGGTCAGGTCCAACCCCATTCATTGGGCTAAGAACCCCGTGTAACACATGGTAAAGCCCGTCAAATTCGCCACTGCGTTCTATCGCAATCACATCGCCGGGTTCTTCAACCACACAAATCGTGTTTTGGTCGCGTTTAGAGTCTTCGCAGACGGCACAAAGTTCTTTATCGGTGATGTTAAAACAAACGGGGCAGAGTTTGAGTTGGGCTTTGGCATCCAAGAGCGCTTGGGCAAGGATTTCAACATCTTCTTTGGGTGAAGCAAAAAGGTGAAAAGCCAGTCGTTGAGCGCTTTTGGGTCCAACCCCGGGCAGACGGCTCAGTTCGCGGATGAGTTGAATCAGAGCGTTTGGATATTTCATGGGTTTTCCTTCGTTGGGTGCATGGATAGATTATACCTGTTCTATAGCAATAGATCATACCTGTTCTTGTGGTTGAAACATTAGGCTTGTAATAAGGTGATAACGATTTGTTCTCGGTTCTTTGGTTCTTGAATATCTATGGCTAAGACATCACTAAAGGTATTTGGAATCATGCCTAAACCAATAAATACAGACATCACTTGCATGGTTTTGAACCGAATTGCAAAATCCGTGGGGTGACTTTGGTACAGCTTGGCAAAATGTTGATTGAGTTTTTCTAAGAAGGTCTCGAGTCTTTTTTTAACGATGTTTTGTCCTTGCGGAGAAGACATCAGTTGATGCAGCATCACTTTCGAGACATTGGGATATTGGGCTAAAC
>JANNEE010000609.1:0-8928 GCA_031388325.1 Deinococcales bacterium | reverse complement strand
AAGTCCCCAATTAAAAACCACAAAGAGAATCAAGGCAAAATGAATTGGGGTAATCATTTATTTAATTAACCCTTTTTGCTGCATGTACTCGGCAATTTGCACGGCGTTCAATGCCGCGCCTTTTAACAACTGGTCGCCAGCCACAAATAAATCTATGCCGCCATCAAAAACTTCGCTACTGCGGATGCGTCCGACTTCGACATCGTACTTGCCACTGGCGGTCAAAGGCATCGGGTAGAGTTTTTGGCTTGGGTCATCGCGCACTTCAACGCCAGCCGCAGTCCCTAGAAGAGCGCGAACATCATCAGGCAAGGCTGGTTTCTCGAGGTCGAGGGTAATGGCTTCTGAGTGAGTACGAAGCGTCGGGATTCGCACGGCGGTGCAGCTTAGGCGAATATCGGGCGCTCGCATGATTTTACGGGTTTCCCAAGCAACTTTCATTTCTTCTTTGGTGTAGCCGTTGTCTTGAAAAGAATCTATGTGCGGGATGACATTAAAGACAATACTATGGGCAAATACTTCGTTTATAACTGGTTTATTATCTAGGGCATTCTTGGTCTGCTCGAGTAGTTCGCTCATGCCTTTTGCCCCAGCCCCCGAGGTGGCTTGATAGGTGCTGATAATGGCGCGTTTTATTCCGTATTTTTGATGAATCGGTGCAAGTACCATCACAGCAATGGCAGTGGTGCAGTTTGGATTAGCCACAATCCCGCCCTTAGACCAATCTGATTGCTCGAGGACATCACCATTGATTTCTGGAACAATTAAGGGTACGGCATCATCGTACCGAAAAGCACTCGAGTTATCTATCACCACTGCGCCACTTTTCGCCCAAATCGGCGCTTGGCTCTTAGAAATACTGCCACCTGCCGAAGCCAGTATTACATCGGCTTCAATTTTGCCTTCGGGCATGACTTCAATGGTGAGTTTTTGCCCTCGGCACTCGAGTACCGTGCCAGCACTGCGAGGACTGGCATAAAGCCGCAACTCATCATACTTCAGACTGGATTTCTCGAGGACACTTAAAAGCTCATGTCCAACTGCGCCGCTTGCACCTACAATCGCTAATTTCATCCTGAACTCCTTTAACCTTTGCCTTTTGCCTTTCCCTTCTTTTTCTCAATAAAAAACCCGCCTGTGATAATGGCGGGAAGCGACAAGCGTGTTAGCACTTGTCGCTATATGGTCGTGGTGGTCTGCAACTTCATGGGAAAAGGGTAACACCTAAAAGCCAAATACGTCAAGGTTAAATTATTTTTTCAAGACCAGCGTTTTAGCCATTAAATCATGCAGGGCTTGTTTTTTAGCCGTGAATGCCGCCATCACATAAGCGATAATCAGTACCAAACCACCAAAAGTCAAAATCAAACTGAGCGGTTCTAACAATTCTACAAAAAAAGCCAAGCCACTCATGGTCGTGCCACCATTGGTGCTGCTGGCAATAAAACTGGTCAGGGCTGGCACAATACTCAGCAATGATAAAATGGTCATTGCAAACGGCACAATTGACTTTGCAAAGTAACGCCCCGAGGCTCGAGCAAAATTCATACGCTGGTTTTGGTCATCGGTGACAATCAGACCCAGTGCCATCTTGCCAAGTGTAGCTTGACGTTCTCCAGATTCTAAGAAGGCAAAGTATAACCAAGTCAAAACGGTAGTCGCCACGGTTGCCAGTACAATCGAAGTGGTAAAAGCAGGTAATAACTGAGTTAATTCAGCCAAGGCTTGTTCGCCACTGAGGGTGCTATTCTCAGTTTGTTGGCTTAAGCGAGTTAAAGCGGCTGTGGCATTCCCGGTAAAGAGATTGGAAAGAAATGTGCTTGCAATACCAAGCAAAATCGCATCAATAACGTATGCCAGAAAACGCAACCAAAACCCAGCATACTCAAGTTTAACGGGTTCAACACGGCTGTCCGAGAACCTTGGAATCAGTGCGGCGGTGACTCGAGGGCGGTCTTGCGGGACAGCAGGGGGCAGCCCAACGGTTCGTCCTAGCGACTGGGTGGTCTCGGTCATCGGTTCAAAAATCGGTGGGGGATTTGGTATTTCCGACGGAGAAACCGTCACCAAAGGGCGGACTGGTGGAGCAACAGGCATTTCGGCAATTGGGTCGGGCAGGTCGGGTCTGGACAAAGGTGCATCTGGGGTACGTCCGACAAAACTCGAGTCCATCGGGGTGGCATCGGGCGAATCCATAATCACGGTGCGGCGTTCTCGAGACCAGGCTGCGACTTGACGCACTTGCGAAAAGAAATTAGACAGGGTTTCTTTATCGGTTTTGATTGCCCCGCGAATCAGGGGGCGGTCAGAAGATGAAATCACCAATTCGCCATTCTCACGGCTGACTTTGGCAATTTCACCAAGTCTGGCTCGCTGCATTCCACCGATGTTGATGTAGACCAATTCGGTATCAGTCAAGAGCATTCCCGCATCAGGGGCGTTGATTTCGGCGTGGGCGTTTCCGCCAACGGATTGCCGCATGGTGTTAATCCAGTCACTCACGCAATCAGTCTACACGCTTAGCCAAAAAAAGGATGTGCAATTCTGGCATCGGTTTGATCAAGACGGGGCAGACAGGTTTTTATCACGGTGCGAATTGGCAGCAGTTGAGCCTTTCATGACCATCAGTTTGTACTCATCTGGGCTGGTTGATGATGACAAGCCTTCTTCGTAAGAAATCATGCCGCCAAAGTACAAGCTCACAAGATGCTGGTCAAAGGTAGTCATGCCTTTGTCGTTTTCTTCGCGCATTGCATCTTTAATTTCAGGGGTTTTGTTTTCGTCCTTGATGTATTCACGAATTAACGGGGTGTTAATCATGATTTCAAGGGCTAGAATCCGTCCAGAACCATCGGCTCGAGGCAATAAGCGCTGTGACAAAATACCAACCAAGGATTCGGCAAATAAAATTCTGATTTGGTCGCGTTCGTGCGGTGGAAAAAAATCAATGATACGGTTGACACTGCGAACCGCGTCTTGGGTGTGCAAGGTGCTTAAAACCAAGTGACCAGTCTGGGCGGCGGTGATGGCGGCTTCAACCGTTTCTTTGTCACGCATCTCACCAATCATGATTACGTCTGGGTCTTGACGCATGGCGTACTTCAGGGCGCTCTTAAAATCCGAGGTGTCTGAACCGACTTCGCGCTGAATAACAAGGCTGCGTTGATTGCGGTGCAAATACTCAATCGGGTCTTCAATGGTGATGATGTTATGGGCATAACTGCGGTTGATTTTGTCAATAATGGCTGCCATGGTGGTGCTTTTGCCCGAACCTGTCGGACCAGTGGTCAGGATAATCCCACGTTCTTTGCCACAAAAATCTTCCATTACATCGGCGGGTAAACCAAGGCTTTCAAAACTGGCAATTGCGTCAGGGATAACCCGCATGACTAGACCAATACTGCCGCGTTGTCTAAAGATATTGCAACGAAACCGCGCCACATTCGGCACAAGGTAGGCAAAGTCAAGTTCATGACGGTACTCAAATTCTTCCCATTGTTCGTTGGTTAAAAGTGTTCTGCCAATCATTTTGGTTTGATCTGGTTTTAAGGCTTCGCTATGAAAAGCCGTCAGCGTGCCATGTACCCGTCCCATTGGCGGCGAACCAACTTGCAAATGTACATCGGAAACCCCACGTGCCACCATCGTTCGCAATAAATCCACAATTGTCACGCTTTGCGCCATTCTTGTCTCCTCAGAACTTACCTTAGATAACAGTCTACACCAATACTCTAAACCTCGGGTTTAACTAAGACATTACCACCCGCTCGTAAATCAAAACGCGATATGGCATTATTAGAAAAAAGCGCATATGCCCCAAGGTTGGGCGCACTGATGGCTTCAAAAATAAATTCTCTGCCGGCTTCGTCACGCATACGCACCTTTTTAACGGGGCGACCATGTTGCCTGTCCCACGCCCGCAAAATGATATCATCCACACAGACCTGCATCCCTGTCATTTCCCTTGACAACCCGACCACCAGCCGTGCGACTCGAGCTTTGCGTTTATTGATTTCAAGTAAACCCATACTGGCAAGACGAACCAAGGTTTTTTGGACATACTCGAGCGGTTGCGAAGTGGCTTTGGAAATCGTCACCACCGAACGTTCGCCGTCTATCAGTTGCACCACTGCAAATTCATCGGCAGACATGGTTAAGGCACTGACTCGCGTCACATCAAGAATTCTTGGGGTATCGAGTTCTTCCGGTATCGGAATTTGTTTTTCGATGGTACTCGAGCCGTCATCCAAGCCACGAATCACCTCGAGCATCAGGTTATCAAAGGCTTGGTCAATGGTTTTTTTGGCGGGGGCTTTGGAGGGCTGAAATTCAAAATTGCCGCGTTCGTCTTTGAGCATCACATGCAGCGCTTCGGCATCGGTAGACGTACCAAATGCCACATGGGTAATCCGACCAGAATCAAAAAACACCCGTCCTTCACGTTCAGAAGGATGATAAATTACCAAACAACCCTTTGACTGATTCTGTGATAAAAGCTGCAACAAATCCAGTAAGTTAAAAACCCCAAGAGAACCACGCACAACCCTATTCTACAACCACTTTTTGTAAGAAGGCGTGACGAACAAACCCTGCTCGAGTAAGACAAGGATTTTACGATCCAAATTGGCAATCGCTCGAGATGCAGGTAAGACCAAATCAGGCTGGTTAGACTCAAGTGCAAAAACCTCGATTTCAAATTGGCGATGGGTCATGGTGTGCGAGACACTGCCAAGATAAACCGCTTGGTTTGCTACAGCAAACTTTTGACAAAGCATCTCGAGGGCAGCCAAAACCGTGGTCTGGACTGGTTCGAGCGGCACACCGTACAACCCACCCAATAAACCATTCTTAGGGCGTAACTCGAGCCAGATATGCTGTTGCTGATGCAGCAGCAACGCCACCGCTTGAACAATTTTTATTTTGGCTCGAATTTTCGGCACTGGCACATGGTTGAAGGTTTGGGCTTTGAAGGCTTGGCAAAAATTTGAGATTGGACACTCGAGACACTTTGGTTTTTTTGGTGTACAGATTAACGCACCCAATTCAATCAGCGCCTCGTTCCAAGCCCCTGCTCGGGTTGGCTCGAGTAAAGCTTGGGCAGTTTCCCACAACCAAGGGTCAAGTGGGCTAGGATTGTTGTGCAGCCGAGCCAAGACCCGCCGTACATTGCCATCCACGGCGGCAACAGCTTCATTCCCCGACAAACTGGCAATTGCGGCGGCTGTGTAGCGTCCGACCCCCGGTAACTCGAGCCATGCGGCGCTCGAATTTGGCAGACCTTTTTGAGCCATGATTTGGGCGGCTCGGTGCAGATTTCTGGCTCTGGCATAGTAACCAGCCCCTTCCCAGAGTTTCAGTACCGTCTCCAGTGGTGCAGCCGCCAAGTCCTGCATGGTTGGGAAAGTTATTAGAAAACGCTCAAAATACAGCACCCCACGCGAAACTTGGGTTTGTTGCAATAAAATCTCGGACAGCCAAACATGGTAGGCATCTCGAGAACCCGCTTTGGCTATCCGCCACGGCAACACCCGAGCATGAGGGTCATACCAAGATAACAAGGCTTCTTGCAACCGATTCATTTTAGAGGCTTGCTAGAAGCCGTTCTGACTCGAGCCACAAATGCTTTTGCGAAGTCTGGTCAAGTGCGGCGGCACTGGGTTGCACTGGGCGTTTATTATCCCAGTACAAACCCGTGGCACTTTCGATTTCTTTGCTCGAGGCTAGGTAAATACTGGTCTGCGCCCCTTTTTCTGGCGTGACCAAAAACGGTTTTGCCAAACTAAAAAACCATTTCCAAGCCCCACTTGCATTTTGGGCAAAACCAGTCGCCACCACACCCGGATGAAGTGCGTTGCTGCTGATACTTGTTCCCTCGAGTCGCCGCGATAACTCGTTACTAAATAAAATATTCATCAGTTTAGAATTCCCATACGCCACCGAACCATTAAATTTTTGTTTGAGTTGCAGGTCATCCCAACGAATCCGTGCCATGCTATGGGCGTTACTTGCAACACTGACGACTCGAGCCGAGCCAGCCGCTTTTAAGTTCTCCAAAAGGGCTGTAGTCAATACAAAATACGCCATGTGATTCAGCGCAAACGTCATTTCTAGCCCTTCGCTGGTCTCGAGCCGTTCGGTAAAAATCCCACCCGCGTTATTAACCAAGACATCTATTTTGGGGGCAGCAGCCTTGATTTCATCGGCTACACGGCGGGCTTGCGCCACCAGCGATAAATCCGCTACAAACAACTCAGGACTAGACCCCGTTTGCCTTTTAATTTCTTCACAACTCGCCTTGCCTTTGGCTTCATTACGCACCACCATCAGGACTCGAGCGCCCAGCCTTGCCAATTCAAGTGCGGTCATCAAACCAATTCCATTGCTTGCCCCTGTCACCACCACAGTTTTTCCAGTCATGCGCTTAGATTACTGCAAATTGGCACAGGCAACTAGACACCTTTGGTATTTAAGGTGATGGCGTACAAACTGCTCGAGGCGACAATAAATAAGCGGTTTTTGGCAATACCGCCAAAGGTGAGGTTGCCAATCGTTTCTGGGACAAGAATTTTACCGAGTAATAGACCATCTGGTGTAAAAACTTGCACACTATCGCTTGAACTGGTAAAAATCCAACCTTGCTGGTCTAAGGCAAAACCATCGGGTAAACCCGGTTCAATCACCGCAAAAACACGACCATCCACACAACTATCCTGACCCGTTACAGTATAGGCTTTGATGTGATGATTGCCTTTTGGGTCATTAGACCGTGATGTATCCGAGACATACAAGGTTTTTTCGTCCAAAGAAAACGCCAAGCCATTCGGCATGGTCATGTCAGTAATCACCGCCGTTAATTCTTGGGTTGCAGGGTCAAAACGGTAGACATAACAGCCAGCCTGTTCCTGAACCCCGCCGTAACCTTCGCTTGGTTGAATCAGTCCATAAGACGGGTCGCTAAACCAAATTGTACCGTCAGATTTAACCACCAAATCGTTAGGGGAATTGAGTTTTTTGCCCTGGTAGGAATCTATCAGCACTTGCCAAGTCCCGTCTGTCTCGAGCCGCACAACCGCCCGTAAACCATGCGAACAAGCCAGTAAACGCCCAGTCTGGTCTAAGGTGTGTCCGTTTTGAAAATGGGCTGGCTTAAGAAATTCAGTGCTACCATCTTTAGCTGACCAACACATTAAGCGATTATTGGGAATATCACTCCAGATTAAACTGTGATTAAAATAAGCGGGTCCTTCGCCCCAAATCGTGCCAGTGGCTAATTGCTCGAGTGTACTGTCTGGAAGTAAAAGCGCTAAAAAACGATCATCAAAAACCTCAAAATCCTTGGGCATTCTAAGATATTAACTTAAGCACACTGTCGTCGCCTCGTAAGACCACAACCCGCACCCCAGCTTGCTCGAGAACCCCAGCTTTGTTTTGTAATTCCCGCACTTCGTCTGGCGGCGCGTGATGGACTGCTCGCCCCGATTCGCCCGGCTCGAGGTAAAATCCTTCGGGCATGGCAATCACCAAAACCCTCGCGGCTCTGGCACGAGCCTGAATTGCGCCAGTAATCAGGTCACTGGGGGCGCGTTCAGTAATTAAAATCAGGTTCGCCCCAGCTTCGGGCAAAGGTACAGATAAAGGTGCGTCTGGCTCGAGTTTTAGGGTGGCTAAAAGCATAAGGGTGCGTTCTAAAGCCAGAAAACTCGAGCCGCTTTCGGTGCTGGCTAAGGCACTTGAAACACTGACCCGTAAACCCTGAAGATGAGCGCTCCGCAGTAAACTAGCCGCTAGGCGCGTGGCACTTTCTAGGAAAATCTCGCCAATCCTGCCCTTAGCGCTTAAATCAAGGTGAACATGCACCCCAGTAGCAGCTACTTGTTCGTATTCTCGTACCACCAACCGCAGGTACCGCCCATTGTCTGTGCCAAAGCGAGCGGTTTGTTTCCAGTGGACGCGGCGCAACTCATCGCCCGGCACGTAATCCCTGACCCCACGCAAGGAAAGCGCATCCTCGAGACCAAAGACCTTCGCCCGAGGACCATCTGCTAGTAAAGGACGCACCAAATCGGGCAGTTCAAGCGCATGTAGCCCAGGGTAAACCAGTAGTGTGCTGGTGTTGGCTGGAATTTTACAAAAGCGAAAAAATAAACCCAGTGGGTCGCTCCAATTTAAGCCCAGTTGCCCAAAATTAAATTCACCACGTATATTCGGTACAACACGGTACTCGAGAAGGTGCGAACTGCTGCCCCAAAACAAACCGCTTAAACCGACATTGCGGTCTGGAATTAAAGTCAGTGGGACATTCTCCGAAAGCGTTAAAAGCATCGGCAACCAACTCGAGACCCGCACCTCGAGCCGAATTGCCACGGCTTCTTCGGTAAACGTTCTGGCAGTCTCGAGAATTCGCAGCACCTCGATTTTAGGGGCTGGGCGGTACAAAAACCACAGTAATGCCCCTAAGAATGCCAGCCAAATCAGCCACGGCGCAACACTTGGGCGAAACACCAAGTACAAGCCCAAGACAATAATAATTGCCAACCAACGCCACATTGCTTGCATTCTATAGAAAGCCTGTGACAATTTTATTGATTTCTCCTCGAGTAGCAAAAACGGTAACTGATGCTGTAATCTACTGCACCAACAATTCACAATTCATTTGGAGGGTTATATGAAGCAATGGCAAATCCTAGGTGTTTCCAGCATTCTCACAGCTTTTATTGTCGCTTGTAACGGGGTCACGCTCGAGCAGAGCAATCAACCGAGCATCGATCAAGTCTCGAATCTCGAGAATCGTCCTCAGTTTATTGAAGGCGAAGTGATTGTGCGTTTCAAAAATAATTCCCTTGCCCCTGCCAACTTAGCTGTGGCGGGTGCGAGTTTGATGGCTCAGCGCAATATCAGTGGTGGCGAAGTGCTTTCCTACCGCCAGAT
>JANNEE010000592.1:0-1713 GCA_031388325.1 Deinococcales bacterium | reverse complement strand
TTTAGGAACAGTCACTTGGCTGTACTTGGCAAAGTTTTGTACCGATAACGATAAGAAGGTCACATCGTAATGCTCGGTCTCGAGTCCCATGGCGGGTGGCAAAATAATATCGGCATATTTGGTTGTTTCGGTGATATACGGGTCTATGGCGACCATAAACTCGAGTGATTCTAGGGCAGTCTCGAGATTTTTGCCATTTGGAGTGCTTAACACTGGATTACCGCAAGTGATGATAAAGGCTTTTACTTGGTCTTGTCCTTCGGTCAGAATTTCTTCGGCTAGGGCTGCCACTGGGAATTCACCATTGGCTTCGGGCAGTCCACGAACTCGAGTATGGGTTCTGCCAAAAGCCCAATCGCCTTTGCTGCGAACCGTTTCAAAGGCTGGTGCGGGGAACATCATTCCGCCCGCTCGGTCAAAATTGCCTGTCAGGATATTGAGGGCGTAGACCAACCATTGGCAAACCGCCCCAAATTTTTGAATGGATAAACCAATCCGCCCGTAAGCCACGGCGCTTTCACTGCTCGAGAATTCCCTTGTTAGGCGTTTTATCTCTTCGCTCGAGATGCCAGTTTTAGCAGCTACCCGTTCTGGGGTAAATGGTTGTACGGCTTGGCGCAGTTCTTGCAAGCCGTCGGTAAACCCCTCGAGTTTACCCAGCTTGACTAAATTTTCGGCAAAGAGGGTCTGAATTATGGCAAGAAGCAGAAACGCATCTGTTCCGGGGGTAATAAAATGGTGTTCGCTTGCCATTTTTGCGGTCTCAGTTTTGCGCGGGTCAATCACCACGACCTTACCACCCATCGCCATGATGTTTTTTAAGTGGTCTTTGACTCCGGGGGCGGTCATTAAGCTGCCGTTACTGGCAAGTGGGTTTGCCCCAAGAATCAGCCAGTATTTTGTGCGGCTAATGTCTGGTACTGGCAGTAAATTCGGGTTGCCGAGCATCAAACCACTGATGACTTGTTGCGGCAGTTGGTCAACGCTGGTGGCACTAAAGCGGTTTCTCGAGCCAACAGCCCGCATTAGGTTTGGCATACTTAAAAGCGTTCCAGAATTATGCACGGCTGGATTGCCGATAAAAAAAGCAATTGAATTTGCGCCATTTCGGGCTTTAATTTCGGTCAGTTTTGAGGCAACTTGGCTAAAAGCATCTTCCCAAGAAATACTCTCCCAGCCTGTGCTAGTGCGTCGTACTGGGGTACGCAGTCTATTTGGGTCGGTGTTCATGTCGGCTAGGGCGGTGGCTTTGGGGCAGATATGACCTTTAGAAAAAGGGTCGTTCTGGTCGCCACGAATGCTTTTAACCACGTTCCCTTCGAGTTCAATCTCGAGTCCACAGATGGCTTCGCACAGGTTACAAGCTCGGTATTTGGTTGTCATGGTACAAACAGTATAAGGCATATTGATTTGAAGACGCTCCTGCACCTATGCCTTTGTTTATAACCCCATAGCCTTTAAGCTCAAGGGAGCATTTGTGAAGGTAAACTTTGGGATAAGCTATTGGAGATTAAAGTCAAGTAATTCGCGTGTTATCATAACGGCAATGTTTCGTTTCATAGATTTATTTGCTGGAATTGGCGGTTTCCGAGTTGCCCTTGAGTCAGTGGGCGGAGTTTGTGTAGCCTCTGCCGAAATTAACGCCCAAGCCATCGAAGTTTACCGTGCAAATTGGATTGAAGACGAACGAAATCATAACCTAGGCGATATTTC
>JANNEE010000135.1:0-9203 GCA_031388325.1 Deinococcales bacterium | reverse complement strand
CTCGAGCGATTAAACTCGAGCCAAGGTTTATTTGAGGGCTGCAATTTTGGTAAGACAAAGACCAAAAAACGGGTTGCTCAGCGTGGGTGTGTGCCAACGGGTGGCAAAGTTGAAATAAACACTTCATATCTGTACACTCGAGACATGAAAACCATTGAAGTAACCAATGCCCAATTTGAAACCCTTGAACTGCTTCGTCGTGAACACCAAATTACTTTACGCGGTGCCCTAGATTTAGCATTGCAAAAAGTTGTTGATAAAAAGAAAGTAACTGCTTTGAAAACCGATGCCGAAGTTTTGTCCCCCACTGCTTTACGTCGTTCTAAGGCGCGTCTAAAGTCTTCTCAGTCGGATAAACGTTATAGTTTGGCACAAACCCGTAAAGCCCTAGGTTTAGTGTGAAAAAACTCGAGTTTCGTGCTTCCGCAATTAAAGACATGCGCTCTTTGGATGCTCGATTCAACGAAGCGATTTTACTGGCTTTTGCAATTTTATCTGAAACTGGAAGTGGTGATGTTAAACCCATCTCGGGTTCGCGTGGTTGTTATCGGCTTCGGGTTGGTGGTTATCGTGCTGAGTTCACGATGTCAGATTCGGTGATTGATGTTTATTTAATCGAAAAGCGTGGCGATGCCTACGGGAAAAAATCATACAAAAGGCGAAAAGCCGCTTGAATCCTGACCAAACTCGAGAATTCTGTATCTGCGTGCCAAACTCGAGATTGGCTTGTACTTCAAGTTTTTAGCACCACACAAATCGCGTGTGACTCGAGCGATTAAACTCGAGCCAAGGTTTATTTGAGGGCAGCAATTTTTGTTTTGCTGGGCAAGACAATTTCTACGGGTTTTGCAGCAGCATCTAAACGCCCTGTGAACTTAAGCAAAAGTGCTTGGGCGGGATTTTTTTCTGTACCTGCAACGCTTGGTACATTTTTCTCGAGCAAAGGATTCTTTCCGAATTGTAGAATTCTGTATGGTGCAGTGAACTCGAGAATCCCTTGGGCATTGGTTCGAGCCAAGGTGAGGGTGGTTTGTGCTTCGGTTACACCAGCCGCCGAGCGAAATCCGCCTTCGCTGCTGACAATGGTATAGACTGTATTGGCTGGGTCATTGGTGCGTATGGCATGGCGGTAAGCGTCGCTTGATAAACCAGAAGTAGAAAGTCTGGCATTCAGTCGGTTGCGTATGCCTGGTCTATCACCATCCAAAAGCCACCATTTGAAAAAAATTTGAAGGTATTGCATTTCGGGTCGAGGCGAGCTACCTGTTTTTTCTAAAGTGAAAGAAAAATCACCAACTTGAATTTTTGGTGTTTGCCAACCTTCAAAACGAACAGGCAATTTTGTGGCTTTGAATTGGTCAATCATGTAATTGTAAGAAATAAAGGCGGCTTCCTCTGGTGTGGTGGCAATTTTTTCTTCGGAGTTCAAACTGAATTTAGCGAGGGCTTGAAGTTGAATTTTTTGCTCAGAATTTGGCAACTGAATATCTAATGTTCGGACTGGCAATGTTTCATCCCAATTGAGTCTTGGTGATATGGAGAACATTAAGCCGCTATAGGTGTATTTTTTTGGCTCAGCCATATTTTCAGTCACAACTGCCCCTGCTTTTTCAAAGGAGGATTTTAAGTCGCTGATGTTGACAAAAATATCGTGAAAACCAGAATTTTTGAGGTATTCATCTTGCGCTGTTGCCCATCCAACTTGGGCTTGGCTACTCGAGAGTGTGGTGATGGTCAGGGCTGTAGCGGCAATAATTACAAATACTGCTTTGGAAATAATTGGCATGAGATGCTCCTTAAAAAGACCAGCATTGATTGTTTTGGCTTCACCCATTTCACTAAGCGCCGTCTCGAGGGCGTTGGCGTTACCTTGTCTCTCGAGTTGCCAGATTCGCGCTTCAATACTGCCGCGAAGTTCGGCTTGTATCTCGAGTTTTTTAGCGCCGTAAAGCCCGCGTGTGGCTCGAGAAATGTACTGCTCGAGGGGCTTCATGGTTTTCCCAGTAGTGCATCCAGGGCTTGGTCGAAGGCTTGCTGCTCGCGGCGTTTTTGGCTGAGTTCTTTTTTGCCGCTTTCGGTCAGTTCGTAGAATTTTACGGGGCTTCCACCGCGTGGCAAATACTGGAACGAGCCGCTTATAAAGCCGCTTTTCTCGAGTCGGTGCAGGGCTGGGTAGAGTGTGCCTTCCTTAAAGTCGAAATAGCCGTTGGTGCGTTCAGAAGCCTCGCGGGTGATTTCTCCACCGTAAATCGGTTCTGGTTCGATAATCGCTAATAAAATCAGGTCGAGGTTGCCTTTTAAGAGGTTTGGATTCATGGGTTGTACCTCGTTTCTCGAGTGGCTGCGTTTGGCGCTTCTCGAGTTTGTCCTAGGATAGCGACATCGTAATCCTAGGTCTCTCATTTTGTCAAGTCGAAAGGAATTCACAACGACTCGAGTTGATATATGTACCGTTTACAACGACTCGAGTGCATAAATTTGACAGTTTGTGCATATTGCTGTATGCTTGTTCCTATCAGCGCCCAGAAGTGGCGCATTTTTATTACCTCGTCAGATGGTCAGCCAGATTTTGTACTTTTGCAAAAACAGCTGATTTCTCTAGGTCACTGCACCTAGAGAAATCAGTTTGGCGTAGTGACCAACCCGAAAAAGATTTACGGTTTATGGACTCAGTTCAAGCGACCACGCCGCAGAAATCGTAGGAACTGCTCGGGCGTAACCATTCGGACATTCTCAATCACACCCAAGTCGAGTAAATCTATTTTGTTTCTCGAGACCAGATGATTGGCTTTGCCTTGGGTGGCAATGGCAATAATAAAGTCATCGTCAGGGTCTGGACTAATTTTCTTAATGCCTCGGACTGATACAAACTCAGCTAATTTCTTAACTCGATTAACCAATGCCCCAGCTTCGTTCTTACCAAGAATCTTTTTGACTTGGGCATACTTGGTAACGGTCTTGAATTCCTCGAGTTGGCTTTTAGAAGTGAGTAGTGTAAAACGCCTTTCTTTGAACCAAGCAAATAGAATTGCGCCTGTTACGCCTTCGGGTCTAGCTGCCCCAGCCACCCAGATATTGGTGTCTAAAACCACCCTCACCGTTTCTTCTCACGCTTTTCGGCTCGAGCGCGTTTTATGGCAGCATTGGCAACTTCATAAACATCATCTTCGGTCATGTCTTTAGTCCGAGGATTTGGGACAGTCAAAACCCGTTCCATTTTGATGTCGTCCAGATAAGAATTCAAGGCGCGGTCAATGGCTTCCTCTCTGGTCGTGCCAAGCGAACGCCTCAGTTGCTCGAGGGTTTTGGCTGTTTTGCTGGGTAGGTCTAAGTTCATGGCTCAATTGTACAGCAATTACATATCTTCTGGGTTTGGGCAACATTTGGCATGGCTTGCGAGGCAGTTAAGAACTTTTCTCGAGAACCCCGCTTAGCACGTTCTTCAAGCATGGTTTATGTTTCTTTAAGCACTGCTCGAGCCGCTTTAACTTTTTCAAAAGCATCTTCACCAAGCGCGGCTAAATGCCCCATCTTGCGCCCTGCTCGAGCTTCGCGCTTTTGGTACAAGTGCAGTTTTGCCCCAGTCTCGAGCGCTGCACCAAAGTTGGCAGTTGGGGAGATGTGTTCGCCAAGTAAATTCGCCATTGCCCCGCTCGAGTGCATTGCCGTGCTGCCAAGTGGTAAATCACAGATGGCTCGAATGGCTTGTTCAAATTGACTGGTTTGACTGGCTTCGATGGTCACATGCCCCGAATTATGTGGTCGGGGTGCGATTTCATTGACCAGAATTTGTTGGTTGTTGGTGACAAACATTTCCACACACAGCAACCCGTGTAACTCGAGGGCGTTGGCAAGTTTGACCGCGATTTCTTTGGCTTTTATGGCGGTTTCTTCGGGAATTCGAGCGGGTACAAGGGTAATGTCTAAAATTCCGTTTTGATGCTGATTTTCAAAGACTGGGAAACACTGGGTTTGGGTGCTTGACCTTGCCACAATCACGCTAATCTCGAGAAAAAAATCTATAATACCTTCTAAAACACATGGCACACTGCCAAAGCGCTCAAAAGCCTTGACTGCCTCGAGTTGGGTGTAGACCTTAGCTTGTCCTTTGCCGTCATAACCTAACGTGGCAGTTTTGAGAATTGCGGGGTATCTGGCTGCTACTAGGTCGCTGCTGGCATAAATTGCTTGGAATGGAGCGCAACGCACACCGGCTTTGGTAATAAAGCTCTTCTCGAGCAGTCGGTCTCGGCTGCGTTCAAGAACTTTGCGGTTTGGGCGCAACGGTACGGTTTGCTCGAGGGCTTTGAGGTGTTCTGATGGGATATTCTCAAACTCTAAAGTCACCACATCACAGACCTGAGCCAGTTGTGCATAGGCATTCGGGCTGTCAAATGCACCAACAATCACTTCGTCCACCACACCAGAAGCTGGGCAGTCTGGGTCTGGGTCGAGTACCACGACGTTATATCCCATTGGTCTGGCTGCCAGCGCCAGCATTCGCGCCAGTTGCCCACCACCCAAAATGCCAATCGTGCTTCCGGGCGGAATCATGAATTGCCCTCGAGTTGGCTGTTCTCGAGAACTGTTTTTGTTTGTTTTTCACGCCAAGAACGCAGCTTCTCTCGAGTTTCTGGGTATTTATTGCCTAGGATGGCGGCAGCTAAAAGTGCCGCATTGACAGCACCAGCGTTGCCAATCGCCAGCGTTGCCACTGGAATTCCAGCCGGCATTTGCACAATGCTCAGTAAGCTATCTAAGCCGTTTAGGGCTTTACTTTGTACGGGTACGCCAAGTACGGGCAGTACGGTTTGACTGGCTGCCATTCCGGGTAAATGTGCTGCGCCGCCTGCCCCCGCGATAATCACTTCAAGCCCTCGAGCCTCGGCGCTTTTGGCGTATTCAAAAAGTAAATCTGGGGTGCGATGAGCGCTAACAATTCGCATTTCAAAAGGTATCTCGAGGTCACGCAAGGTATTCGCCGTGTGCTGCATGGTTTCTAAGTCGGATTGGCTGCCCATGATAATGCCAACAAGCGGATTCACGCCGCGTATGCTAACAAAAATCCGGGTGAGAGATACGCCATTTTTCGTAATGATTTTACTGCACATTTTGGGTTAATCTAAACCACTCCCTCGAGAATTGGCTCGAGTCAACGGCTTTAATTATTTCAAAGGACTACTGCATGACACGTTTGCGTTAATCACCATAGGCAAGAGGTCTTCACCCTTTTTTCTTGGAGGTTCACGTGAGCTTAATCATGCGTGGAGCGCAAAAGCGCTTTGCAGACAATTTAATTTTTGATGATGTCGCCCTCGAGTTACAGATGGGCGAACGGGTTGCGCTGCTGGGTCGTAATGGCAGTGGTAAAACCACGCTGCTCAAAATTCTGGCTGGTTTTGAGCCACCTGATACTGGCACAGTGACATTGACTGGGCGAGTGGCGTATCTCGCACAACGCACGACCCTCGAGACAGGTGCGCTGCGTGATGTGGTGTTGCCCGATGCGCTTAAAGATTTGAAACATAAACTCGAGGCAGCCCAAGTCGCCCTCGAGAATCCAAGCCCTGAGCATCTTACCGAGTACGCACTGCTAGAAGAAGAATTTAGAATTGCGGGTGGCTACGACCTTGAAATTCGGGCTGAGGAAATCTTGGCTGGACTGGGTTTAGAAGGCTCAGGCTCGAGTATCGCGCTTTCTGGTGGGCAGGAACGCCGCGCATTACTGGCTCGGTTACTGATTCAGCCAGCCGATTTTTACTTGTTGGATGAACCAACCAATCACTTGGATTTAGACAGTTTAACTTGGCTTGAGCATTGGATTTTAGCTTCTGACGCGGGTTTTATGATTGTTTCGCACGATAGAGCTTTTTTGGATGCGACGGTGACGCGCTGTTATGAACTCGAGCGGCAAAAGGTAAGTTTGTACGAAGGGAATTTTACACAAGCAATGGCGCTTAAAAAAGCCATCCGAGAAAATCAACTGCTGATGTTTGAAAACCATGAGCGCAAAGTCAAGCAATTGCAAATCGAGCGACAAGCCGCCATTGCCCAAGCCTCGAGAAGCGAAAATAAGCACCGAGTGGGAAGCCGTGATGCCATGACGGCAAGTCATTTAATGAATCGGGCTTCGCACAAACAAGGACGGCGAGCCTTGGCGCTCGAGAAACGCATCGAACATATGGGCGAACTCGAGAAGCCTTTTGAAGATGGTTTTTTGACCAAAATTCAGTTGGGTGCTGTGCCAGTCGGTGCGTTTGAAGTGCTGAAACTCGAGGGTGTGACGGTGCAGCGTGGTGAAAAAATAATTCTTGAGAAGGTTAATTTATTTATTGGGCGAGGTGAAAAAGTGGCGCTGGTCGGAGCAAATGGTGGTGGTAAAAGCAGCTTAATCAAAGCCATTCTTGGGCAACTCGAGTTCACGGGCAATGTGACTTTTGGGCAGAATGTGCGTGTTTACTGGGCAGCGCAAAACACCGAGGAGCTAAACCACTTCAGCACCCTTGAGGAGGCGCTGCTGGCTGCTAATCCGCATTTGCAAACCAAGGAAATCTATGCGTTGCTGGCGAGTCTGGGATTGCCTAAAGAACCCGCTCGAGTCATTGCTACTTTATCTGGTGGGCAACGCACCCGTTTAACCTTAGCGCGGTTATCGGTCACTCGAGCTTCATTGCTGATTTTGGATGAACCGACCAATAATCTGGATACCGATGCAATAGCTGCTCTCGAGAAATTATTACTCGAGTACACTGGTACATTGTTACTGGCTTCGCATGACAGGCGTTTACTCGAAACAATTGCTACGCGCCGAATTTTGGTTCAGGACAAAACGATTCTCGAGTAAAAATAAAAAAAGTGTATGCTGATAACAATGAAAAAACTTTTACCATTACTGGCTGTTTTGTCCTTGGGTGTGGCGGCTGCACCAAATAGCGCCACTTTTTTAGTTGGTTATCCGCCGATAACTTCAGAAAATGTTTTTGAAGTCTTAGGCGGCGTGTCGGGTTCAACTTGGTTAGACGGTAAAAAAGCCGTTGCTCCGGCTGGCATGAAATACAATTCGCTTTGGACAATGGGCGGTAAAACAGTCACCTCGAGTGTTGGCACAGCCAAAGAATCCTATGGTGTGCCGTGCGAAGAAACTTACGGCGTGAAATTAAATCCTGTCCCAGCCGCTAAAAACTGGGTGATTGCAACCAATGCGACTTGGAATCTTCGCCCTCGAGTAGTGACGGTACTGCCCAATAACAGTGGCACATATCGGGCAGTGGTCTTTGAATACCTCGAGAAATTAGGGCTAAAGAACCCAGAAGTAAACATCACTAGCTTAATCAAAACTGACCTTGACAACGACAAACAAGACGAAATTATTATTGCTGCCACCAGAGGCTATCGCAGTGGTTTATTTCCTAGCGCTCGAGCTAATAAAGGCGATTACAGTGTGTTGTTGGTGCGTAAAATTATCGCTGGCAAAGTCCAAACCATTGTACTAGGACAAGAAATCCACTTAAAAACCACCACTGATGCCGATATAGAGGCTGGAATGCAAAATAATCCTGACATTTGGGATTTGGTCAATGTGCTGGACTTAAACGGCGATGGTAAACTCGAGATTCTGTACTTTGAAGCGATTTACGAAGACTCGGCGACTTTTGCAGTGCAGTGGGATGGAAAAAAATTTGTACAACGTCTGGTCTCGGGTTGCGGGGTCTGAGTCCCACGCGGCTCGAGTTAGACTATAAACTGTGAATGCAGTCGAATTAACTGGCTTGGTGCATCGTTACCAACGTTCGTATGTGCTGCGCGGCACAAGTTTAATCCTGCCTCAAAATCAAATTCTGGCTTTATACGGCGCAAACGGCGCGGGTAAAACCACGCTTCTAAAAATTATTGCCTCGTGCCTTGTGCCAACCAGAGGTACGGGGCAAATTTTAGGGACTGACTTTCGCAATCGTCTCGAGTACCGAGGTAAAATCCTGATTGTTTCGCATAGCCTAGGGTTTTATCCAGACTTAACTGGTGCAGAAAACCTTGAATTTGCCCTGAAAATGCACCAAAAAACCGCCAGTATCCAAGATGCTTTGGGGAAAGTTGGACTGCACAGCCAAAATCGGGTGCGAGGTTACTCGAGTGGGATGCGAAAACGCCTTGCGCTGGCTAAAATGCTACTGCTCGAGCCAGAACTGATTTTATTAGATGAACCTTTTGCGGCGCTTGACCCAGAAGGTAAAAACTTGGTCGAAGCCCTGATGCTCGAGCAACAACAACGCGGGGCAACGCTGATTATCGCTTCACACGAACCAGAACGCACCGATAAAATTGCGACTTTATCCGTCACCCTCGAGAATGGGATTGTTTCCGAGCCTCAAAAACCCGAGGTGAGCCTATGAACGCTTGGCAGATTATCTTAACCATTGCCCTAAAAGATTGGCGGGTTGAGGGTCGCGCTCGAGATGTTCTGGCAGCAACCTTATTTTTTGCGGTACTGGTGATTACAATTTTGGCATTTGCTTTTGGTCCTGAAACCCGACGCTTGCGAGAAGCCGCGCCGGGGATTTTGTGGGTTGCCATTGCTTTTGCCAGTATTTTGGCAGCTTCTCGGGCTTTTGCTTCCGAATCCGAAGATGGGGCGCTCGAGACGCTACTGCTTTACCCTGTGCCGCATGAACTGATTTACCTTGGCAAGTTACTGGGTAATCTGGGGTTGATGCTTATTTTGGCATTGGTCACTGCGCCGTTTACGTTGCTTTTGTATGGCGTGAGTATTTCAGGGCGTGAACTCCCCTTTGCTTTAACGGTTTTTCTTGGTGTGATGGGGTTTAGTATCATCTCGAGTTTCCAAAGTGCCTTAACCATTAACTTGCGCTCGAGGGAGAGTTTATTACCAGTATTGATTTTCCCCATTGTTGTCCCAGTCGTAATTGCTTGTGTGAAAGCTACGGTGGGTTTGACCTTGCCAGATTCAGGCGAGGATGTTTGGGGTTGGATTCGTTTACTGGCTGGGTTTAACGCGGTTTACCTTGTGGTTTGCACCTTGGCGTTTCCGTATGCCGTGGAGTAACTTCCCCTATCATGGGGAGGGACTTAAGTTCAACTAAGTTTCACCTTTGTTGCGTACAATTAGAATATGAAGAAACTCGCGCTTGCGCCTTGGCTGACCCCTGCACTTGGGTACTCAAGTGTTGGGATTATTCTGATTGCTT
>JANNEE010000521.1:0-1773 GCA_031388325.1 Deinococcales bacterium | reverse complement strand
GCACAATTCGGGCATGGTCTTTACTGCCCACAAAGCCAGTCAGGGGCGAATACACGCCAGTGGCAATACACTCGAGATCGGCATAACTGCGTTCATTTAACTCAAAACTGGGTAAGGCTTCAAGTTCAGATGGACTTAATCCCAATTCCACAAGACTGCGTACCCGATTGACCAATGTTCCACCATGCGCTACATTCATAGTCCGCCTCTATTCCATAATCCACATTCGGTTTTTTCTGTGCCAGACCAACGTCCGGCTCGAGCATCTTCATTATTTTCTACAGCCCGTGTACATGGCGCACAACCGATGCTGCTGTACCCTTGCCAGTACAATGGATTGACAGGTAATTCGTGCTGCACGGCGTATTCCTCGAGTTCGGCTCGAGTCCAAAACGCCAGTGGGTTATAGGTAATGCGTTCAGGGGTTTCTTCGCGCAGTTCAATACTGGCTCGAGTGTTGCTTTGTTCGCGGCTGCGGGCGTTGAGCAGCGCACTGGGTTTGTGCTGCTCGAGATAGTTTTTGAGCGGCGCAACTTTTCGGGCGGCACAGCAAGCTGTGGTGTCGGTCTTAAACAGGTCATTAAGTGGCAATTCTGCACTTAAGGTGACAAATTTTACGTCTGGATAGCGTTTTTCTAAGACATCTCGAGTGGCGAGGGTTTCTGGGAAATGATAATCGGTGTCCACAAAAACCACTTGCCCGTTAAATCCAGCCTGTACCGCCAAGTCGAGCAGCACTGTGCCATTTAAGTTAAAAGCACTGGTCATCAGGGTATCTTGGTGCAGTTCTAGGGCGGAGCTTAGAAACTCGAGGGTATCGGCTTCATGGCTCATAGTTTCTCTAAAATGGCTTGGAGGCTCTGTTCTAAACTGAATACATCGGTTCGTAAATGTAAATCTGGCTCGAGTGGGGCTTCGTAGGGGTCAGAGACTCCCGTAAAATGCAAAATTTCGCCAGCCAAGGCTTTTTTGTATAAGCCTTTGGTATCCCGTACTGTCACCACTTCAAGCGGTGCGTCCACAAAAATCTCGAGTGCTTTGACCCCATTTTTTTGTGCCTCGAGTAAGACTTCGCGCCGAGCATCGCGGTACGGGCTGATGGCACTGACCAAAACAGTTACGCCGTGTTTAGCCAGTAAATTTGCCACAAAGCCGATTCGTTTAATGTTGGTGTCGCGGTCTTCTTTACTAAAGCCTAAGCCTTTGGAAAGGGTTTCGCGTACCGCGTCGCCGTCTAAAATTTCGACCTGATGACCAAGGGCGCTTAGGCGTGGTGCAAGGGCTTGGGTGATGGTGGTTTTACCAGCCCCGGATAGACCAGTTAGCCAGATGAGTGTTCCGTTCGACATAAATAACTCCAAGGTGAATGAGAGAATAGGTTTACTTTACAAATTTTGTCAACTAAAACATCGTAAGAACATCCGCCACCTCGAAAACCCTAGAATCAGGGGCAATCAATCAAAAAACATAGTTCTCGAGATTGCCAGACAAGAAGATAACGGGTAAGCCTCACAAATCAATGTTACGAGCAATACCGTGAATTTGAAGACAGTCTAAAAAAACTAAGGAACTGTCCGAAAATAAAATCCGTGAATCGTTGGGCGAGGCATACCTCGCCCCTACACATGTTGATACCTCAACTTAAATTTGCTTTTTTACTTAAACCACCTTGTTTGGATTTAATAAATTTTGCGGGTCAAAAAGGTTTTTAATCTGGCGCATCCAAGCCAGTGCTGCGCCGTGTTCGGCTTGCAAATACTTTTTCTTGCGTAA
>JANNEE010000170.1:0-4809 GCA_031388325.1 Deinococcales bacterium | reverse complement strand
CGTTTCGCGGATAACCACGGCATCTACACCACAGCGAGCCGCAGCCCACGTTGGGGTGCAGTAGCGAACACTCTGGGCGACTGCTTCCCAGCCCGAAACCCGAGACTCGAGGAAATCAAGGTTAATCAGGTTTTCGCTAATCAAAGCATTCAGTAAACCCAGTGCCAAAGCCAAATCGCCGTTTGGTTGAACTGGAATATGCAGTGTCCCAAGTTTGGTACTGGGCGTAGCCCTTGGGTCTACCACAATAATCGGAGCGCCATTTTTACGCGCCCGAGCCACAAATTGCGAGACTGGTGGCAGGGTTTCGGCAAGGTTACTGCCCCACAGCACAATGCAGCTTGCCTCGGCGACCTGCTCGAGTGGAAACGGCAGCCCCCTGTCCATGCCGTAAACAGCTTTCATGGCAGCCCCAGCGCTGCTCATGCAGTAGCGCCCGTTGTAATCAATGTTGGCGGTTTTTAAGGCAACTCGAGCAAATTTAGCCAGTAAATAGGTTTTTTCGTTGGTCAGGCTACCGCCACCAAAGACCGCAAAGGCATTGTTGCCATGCTCAGCTTGAATTTTTTTGATGTTTTTTGCCACTCGAGCCAGTGCGTCTTCCCAAGTGGCTGGCACAAGTTCGCCATTAACGCGGATAAGCGGGGTTAGAAGCCGTTCTTGGTGGCGCGGTTCGTCGAGTGCCGCCAAGCCTTTTTTACAAACACTACCGTGGGCTACTGGACAAGCGGGGGTACTACGCAGCGCCAGTAATTCGTTGCCTTTATGTTCGATTTCAAAAGTACACTGCACCGCGCAATACGGGCAAGTGGTCAGGGTCACTTGGGTTGGTTGCAATGTCTCAATCATCGGCGGCTGCCTCGAGTTCAGGGGCGATTAAATGCGGCAAGTGTTCTCGAGCCAATGCGACTAATTTTTCGGGCAGTTCGGTAATCGGTACACGCTCGAGAATTTTTGTGGCAAGTTTGGCGTTGCGTCCAATCATCCCGCCAACGTAGACATCCACAGCTTCAACCATCACCCCATCTTTTTTAACTTTTGTGCCTTGCAGTCCAAAATCTCCGATGTGATGACTGGCACAAGCATGTTGACAACCGCTCCAATGAATCCGAATTGGCTCGAGCAAAGGCAGAGCGCTTAGTAACTCCGTCTCGAGAATATGGCTGACTTCAAGCGCACGGGTTTTGGTTTCAATCACCGCTAACGGACAGAATTCCACACCAGTACAACTGACTACGCCTTCGACAATTTTATTTGGATACGGCGTGTGGCGCGTAAAAAATGGGTGTGCCAGCACTGTCTCGAGGTATTGGGTTTTAATGTTCGGCAGGATTAAATTTTGCTCGATGGTAAACCGGGCTTCGCTAGTCCCAAATTGGTCGGCAAGGTCAGCTAACTCAAGTAATGCTGTGCCTGTGGTGCGTCCGACAGGTACATGAACACCAATATAATGTAAGCCCTCTTGTTTTTGAGGATTAACCCCAAGGTGCAAGCGTGGTGTGCCATGAATTCGTAAATCCTCGCCAGCCGTCTCGAATTTTTGACCCATATACGTCTCGAGTTCAGCGCGGAACTTTTCCATACCCCAAAGTTCGAGTAACCACTTTAAGCGGGCTTTATGGCGTTCTTCACGCAAGCCATGAATTCGGTAGAGTTCGACAATACCGCGTGTGATTTCGAGGGCTTGATGTGGTTCTATCCAAACATCCAGTTCCCGTGCCAACATCGGGTGTTTACCACCAACTGCGCCGCCAATCATGACGTTAAAACCAAGCGCACCGTTTTTTCTGGCTGGATACATGCCAATATCGTTGGTGCTTGCACCTGTGTCGTGAATATGCCCAGTGATATGAATGTTCATTTTGCGTGGCAAATTAGCGGTTTCAGTGTTACCTTCGTGCAAATTGGTAATCCAATCAGAGATTTCACGGCAAATTGGCAGCCCATCAATTAATTCGCCAACATCGAGTTGCGCTACACTCGAGGTCACAACATTGCGGATGCTGTCCATACCGTTTTGCAAACTGGTTAAATTCACTGCCCGTAAGCGCTCATAGACTTCTGGGATATGACTGGTGTCCAACCATCGCAGTTGTACTTGTTGCCGTGTGGTCACATCCACCAAATCCCGTCCGAAATCTTGGGCAATTCTTGCCATAACCCGCAATTGCTTGCTCGAGGCGACCCCGCCAGCCACACGAATGCGCTGCATCAGTGAAGGCGGCTCGGTTTCTCTGTACCAAAATCCAATCCATTTAATGCGTTGCTGATCATCTTTAGATAATTCTGCCACAGGTGTAGCAGCCAAACGCGGGAATTCATTTAGCAACTCGAGACCGAGCTTTTCTTGTTTTAAGCGTTCAATAGGATTGATAACCATACACCTGCCTTTACGAAGGTCATGTTAGCCACAGTTTTGACAGATTGTCAACTTAAAATCATTCAAGTGTTAAGTTTTAATTGTACGTTTTGCGTAAAAATAAGCATATATTACAAAATGTATCTTCTAATTTGAACGTTTTGCAATTCAAAACCAGCAAAACGTTCGTTTGATTTTGCTTTTTGTGGCAAAAAATAAGAACATTAGACTCGGGACAAATTCGAGTTTCGAGCTAGACTTGACATCGGGTCAACATACGAGACTTGACATCGGGTCAACCCGACGTTGCACACTTAAAAAGCCATAGGAGGCAACCATGAATGGAATCAGTAAAACCAAATCAGAACTCGAGGCTTTTATTTTGCAATTCAAAACCATGATCGAGAATCCAGACACCCAAGGCGTGATTTTAGTGCTGTGCGACAATAATTTAGCCACCGCCGAGGTTTTTATACAATCTGGCGATGGACTGGGAATTGGTGAATTTTCGCAACTGGCTGGGGTCAGTCTCGAGGCTGTTCGTCACTGGGTTGAGGTTGGTTTAATCGAACCGTATTCATTAAACAGCAAATTCAGATTCTTACCACCACATCTGCTCGAGCTTCGGAGCTTACAACAATGGCAAAGTCTGGGCTTAACTTTAGATGAAATTAAGAGCCGTAAAAAAACAGGCACGATTTTTATTCAGGATTCTCCGATGCAAATTGGCGAAGAAACCATTCCACATGCCACCATTCAGATGTTGCCCCAAGACCATCCACAAGCCCAAGCCTTGGCTGGTCAACAAGTAGAATTTAAGAGGTACAGCAAAGAAGAATCCGAGGCTCGAGGGGTGAAACTTGATTATTTACGAAGCGATTATGACGCACAAATACTGGCTCTCGAGCAGAAAAAACTCGAGCTAAACAAACAACTCGAGAATGCAAAGAACTTACGAGCCAAACTCGAGGTTACTTAAGTTTATCCTGCACGGCTTTTGCCAGTATCTCGAGGGCAGAATCTGGGAAGGGTGAAACGCAACTGACGTTAATTTCGCACAGCACAAAAGAATCTTGGTCGCCAAACAAAAAATCGGCATCCCAAATCATTGGTAAATCAGCGGCTTGAATCCCCAGTATTTTGCAAAGTTCTGGCAACCACTCGGCTTCCATAGGTTGCCGAATAACCTGAAATTCAATTTGATTCTCGTCAAAGTAAAGGCGTTGCGTTGGTACTCGAGCCACCTCGCCAAAAGGAACAGGATAAAGCGCATTAATCTCTTGGTGTCCAAAACCAACCACTTTGTCCTGCACAAGGTAACAACGCACCATACCTTCGGTTATTCGCTGCTGATAAGTCTGACCTATGATGCGTCCGTTATTGGCAAAGTAAGGCTCGAGAATCTCGTGAAAAGCCGAAAAAGTCATGTCCTGCTCAAGATTGGCTCGAGGTGCATGACGCACCCGAACCAAGCCAGCATTGGTGGGATGAGCTTGGACTTTCCAAATACCAATGCCGTCGTTACCACGGTACTGCTTTAAGACTCGAGGTCCTGTTTTTAAGTGCTGTGGTAATTGCATTTGTAATTCCTGCATCGAATTGTACCGATGTGTTTCACAGCCCCAACTCATGTTTTGGGTTTGGTACAGAACATCTTTTGTGCCTAATTTTAGAATCATGTCTGGGTGGGTGCTGACGTACACACCAGTATTGGCAAGTTCGCGCAGCATGGCATCCAGAATCCGTCGGTTACTATCCTGATGCAGTGGATTAACCCAGACCAAAACAGCATCCGCAGTTAATAATTCGGACTTCACTTCTTGGGCAGCTTCATCGTTATACACAACGCCAATCGTGTATAAACCAACTGCTTTCAAAGCAATCGCCACAGCATGGTAACGGCTCTGCTCGAGACTCGAATTCTGGCGAGCAGCTTGGTCGCCAGACCAAACAATCGCAACGGTTTTCATAGGGTTTCAGGTTGGTTAATCTGTGCGACTACACCATCTGGGTGGCGCAAAAATGCCATATGGGTACGGTTATTCTCGTTAAAAAAAGCCTCACGTTCGTACACATAGCCATCCCCCAGCAACTTAGCGCAAGTGGCTTTGATGTCGTCTACCACAAATGCAATGTGCAGCAAGCTCGGGGCTGGCATTCCAGAAACTTCGATTAACTCGAGGTCAACCCCCGTGGCGGGATTGGTAATAAATGCTGTCGGCATTTGATTGGCGTAGTGCTTGCCGCGTCCACGCAGCACAAAACCAAGGGTTTGGTACAAAATAATTCCAGCTTCGACATTGTGAATGCCAAGGGCAACATGATGTAATTTCATGCCATGATTTTAGCACACTGTATTTCTCAAGTTTAAGATAAAAAGCACTTGAACATTTTGCTAGATTTGCTAGACTTCTAGCATGAATACTTCTTTGCAAATCAACAATGAGTTG
>JANNEE010000385.1:0-8589 GCA_031388325.1 Deinococcales bacterium | reverse complement strand
GGTGCGTGTCCAAGAAATGCGTGAAAGTGCAAAAATCTGTCGTCAAGCACTCTCGAGATTAAAGCCCGGCGCAATCCAAGACCCAAACCGCAAAATCAGTCTGCCACCCCGCGAAGAACTCGAGACCAGCATGGAAGCTGTAATTCACCATTTCAAGCTCGTGACCGAAGGCTATCACCCACCCAAAGGCGAAGCCTATGTGCCAACCGAATCGGCTCGAGGCGAACTGGGTTGTTATATCGTTTCAGACGGTGGCAGTATGCCCTACCGTATTCATTTCCGCGCTCCAAGTTTTGTGAATTTGCAAGCTCTGCCTGTGATTGGCATTGGTGGATTGTTTGCCGACCTGATTACTGTGATTGCCAGCCTTGACCCTGTGATGGGCGACGTAGACAGGTAAATTATGAGTCAAACTGCCGAGCAAGAATACATGGAACGACTGACCCAAGCAGTCAATAACAGTGTGGATTTTACTCGAGAATTTAAGTCTGACTTACACCAATTCAAACTCGAGCAGTTTTACGAAATGTTTGCCCAAGAAATCCTTTTTTACAAACCTATTGAACTCTTAAACGGTCAAGTCTGGGGCGAAGGAATTCTCGTTACTTACGATGCAGACGACATGAAAAAACTGTATCACTCGAGAATACTCACACCAGACCAGCGTGTCGAACTGATTAACGGACATTTTTTCAAAACACCAATATCCACACAAGCCCAAACCAATGCAGCCATTGACTTAAGTACCGAAATGCTCCGAGGATTGGGTGATGACACTGTTTCTCGAGGCGGTTATGACATCGAACTTGGTGCAAAATTTGTGGTTTCCCCAGAAATTGCTATTCTACAAGCCCCTCGAGAACGATACAATCACCGCAACGCCACTTTCGGCGATGTGTACTTATTAGTCGAAGTTCTAGCCGAAAAACCCAAGTATTGGGATTACAAACTTTTAGCTTATGCTCGAGCTTGCGTCCCAGAACTCTGGGTGCTGGATACAAGCACCCAACAACTTGAGATTTATGCAGACTCGGATGGTGTGGAATTCTTGCATCAGGTCAAACTCGAAAAAGGACGACCAGCCACACCACTCGAGTTTCCAGATGTAGAAATCAGGTGGTGGTGATGCACACTCATACTGTAAATTACAAAAAAATCCAACCTTGGCTGATGTGGACATTTGGAGTTACTCCGTTTGTTTTAGGCTTCATTCTAAATTTTGTTTCAGTGATACTCGCATGGCACAAGAGAATAGTAAGAAATGCCCCGCTTGTTGACTTTTTTTTGCCTATGGTTTTAACTGCTGGCTTTTTTTTGTTCATTTATATTCTTTATTTAGCTTTTAAATCCTTGAGTCTATCAAGCATATTTGGGACTTTTATCTTGCAGGGTTCAAATGCTCAGCATGTGATTGGGAGTCTAATTACACAAAGCAATGCTCAGTGGGGTTGGGTCATAGGTTTTATATTTATTTCCCCTTTAATCCTGACTCTGTTTTCTTTAGAAAAATCAAAAATTGAAAAAATAGGAGAAGTCAACACATGAGTATTTCACCAATCCAAGCCTCGGAGGTTCAACCGTGAGTTTCTTTGCCAACAAACAACTACTCGTTGCTGATATTCTTTCTCGTTACCCAGCCAACCGCAAGCGCAGTGCGGTCATGCCACTTTTGCGCGAGGTGCAGAATGCTGAGGGCTATGTTTCAGATGCGGCTTGCGCTGAAATCGCACAAATTATCGAAAGCACCGCCACTGAAGTCAAATCGGTGATGAGTTTCTACAGCACCTACTCGAGCAGCCCGACAGGAAAGTATCACCTTCAAGTCTGCATGACCTTATCCTGTGCGTTGCAAGGTTCTGACCAAATGTGGGATTACTTGTGCGAAACCCTTGATATTGGTGTGGGCGATGTCACCCCAGATGGTTTATTTAGCGTCCAGAAAGTCGAATGCCTTGGCTCATGCGGCACTGCGCCCCTGATGCAAGTCTCGGATTCTGGTTATTACGAATGCCTGACCAAAAAACGCTTGAATGCCCTGCTTGCCGACTTCAAAGCTCGAGGTGACGGCAGTATGCCCGAATCGGATACCCAAGCCCCAGTGTTTATTCAAAGAAATGGTGATGTGGTGAGCCAAATCACTGCCGAAGGAGCAAGTTTATGACTTTAGTTGCCGAAGCACCTGTCCTCGAGAAACCAAAAAGCATTACTAGTGGACTCGACCCGCGTTTCAAACCACGATTGTACGAACACGTTGGGCAAAATAATTCGTGGACGCTCGAGTACGCCCTGCGTCATGGCGCTTACGAAGGTGCAAAACGTGCCTTGGCTGGAACACCAGAATCAGTCCAAGATGAAGTCAAAAAATCAGGTTTGCGCGGACGTGGCGGCGCTGGTTTCCCGACGGGCTTAAAGTGGTCATTTATGCCCAAAGAAGATGGCAAACCCCATTATTTGGTCTGCAACGCCGATGAATCCGAACCCGGCACGTACAAAGACCGTTACTTGATGGAAGCCGACCCACACCAGTTACTTGAGGGAATGCTTGTGGGAATGCACGCCATCCGCGCCAATGTTGGTTACATTTATATTCGCGGCGAGTACATTCTTGGCGCAAATCGCTTAAACGCTGCGATAGCCGAGGCTCGAGCCGCAGGTATTCTAGGCGAAAATGCTCTTGGGTTTGGTAAAAGTATGGAAGTTTTTGTGCATCGTGGGGCAGGAGCATACATTTGCGGCGAAGAAACCGCACTGATGAATTCACTCGAGGGGCTAAGAGCCAATCCGCGTTTGAAACCACCGTTTCCAGCCCAAGCTGGAATTTTTGGAATGCCAAGCACCGTTAATAATGTGGTCAGTATCGCTTCGGCTGCGCTGATAATGCGTCATGGTGCAGACTGGTTCTCGAGCATGGGGACAGAAAAAAGCAAAGGGAATTTCTTGTTTCATATTTCCGGACCCGTTAAGCGTTCGGGCGTGTACGAATTGCCACTTGGCACAACTTACCGCGAGATTATTTATACTTGGGGCGGTGGACCAACGGAAAGCATCAAAGCCTTTAACCCCGGTGGCTCGAGTACCCCGATGCTTTCATTCACTGATGAGATTCTGGACATGCCAGCCGATTACGAAAATTGTGCTGCCAAAGGAACTTTTCTTGGTACGGGCGGAATTATCTTGATTCCCCAAAATTGCGATATTGTCAATATGATGTACAACTATGTTCGTTTTTATGGTCACGAATCTTGTGGCAAATGCACCCCATGCCGTGAAGGAATTGGTACTTGGATGAATCGTATCTTCCAAAAACTGATTTCAGGCAAAGGCGACCCGAACGATGTAAAAATTCTCGAGGATTTATTTGGCAACATCAAAGGCAAATCGTTTTGTTTGCTTGCCGATTCGTGCATTATGCCTGTGCAGAGTGCCATGAAACTTTTCCGAGACGAATTTGAATACATTGCTCAGCATGGCAAACCGATGTACACAGGCTACGGCAATCGTTGGAAAGACGAATAAAAAAGATAAGGAAAACGGTGAACCAAGCCACGCAAACCGATATTTTAACCCCACTTTTTGCAAGTGCTGTTCATCCTTGCACCGTGGCTTATGCTCGAGCCATGACAAAAAAATCTCGAGAAGAGTTGAAAATTGCAGAGCAGAATTTCATTGAATTGCTTTGTAAAAATTTTAATGAACCAATAGAAGTGTCTTTATATTGAACTAGATACCAGTGATGAAGAAGCAAATCGGCGATTTTTAGAGTTTTTCAAGCAAGAGTTACCAAACGATTTTGATAAGTTGTTCTCTTCAGAAAAGGAAAAGGGGTGAGTGAAATGTCCGTGACCATCGAAATTGAAAAAATCCATGCAAGCGTAATCAGTCTCCCGAGGGATGTGATTGAGGACTCAGAAACTCGAGAATTTAAGATTAAAGTTGTGGGTAACGAATTTGTTATTTATTCGGCACACATGAAATTCTTTGAAGTTGCCACACCTCAACAACGCGCCAATTTGCTGCTCGAGCGATTAGCGCACAATAAACCCAATCCAGATGCGCCTCAAATTCCAGACGAAGCCTTACGCCGCGAGAATATCTACGAATGAATATTTTTTTAGACACCAACATTTTTTTAAGACTGACTGATGAAAACTCGAGTCAACATGAACTTGTCGTTAAAGCTGTGGCGCAATTACTGGCTCAAGGAGACGAACTTCATTTTGCGCCACAAGCAATTGTTGAATTTTGGGCAGTGGCAACCAGACCACTACAAGCCAATGGCTTAGGGTTAGATGCCCAAACGATAGAACATAAACGAGAAGAATTTTCTGATGAATACAAAATGCTCGAAGAACCCCCAGCTTTATATGAAAAGTGGCTCGAGTTGGTTAAGCAACACGTGGTTCAAGGTAAGCAAGTTCACGACACCCGACTTGTGGCACAAATGCTGGTGCATAATGTACATACGATTTTGACAATCAACACAGCAGATTTTAAGCGATTCTCGAGCATAACGGCTGTGCATCCAGAGCAAGTGTTAAAAGGGGAAGCATGAAGCCCAAGCTCAAGAAGAAAGCCAAAAGGGATTTTAAGGATTATAAATCTGAAGGTTTTTTGTGGGTGACATTGGCTTCGGGTGAATACTACCCAGACATTTTGCCTTTAGCTTGTGAACTCTATAAACCTGTGCTGGTTTTATTTGCGGACTTGCTTAAAAAGGCACATTCATCAATTGATTTGTTTATGCAAATCAACACAATTCCCGAGACTTGGATGCGTATTCAGTTGGCTCGAGTCTTTAGAAAGTATGTAAGCCCAGAAACTCCAGTTGAAATGCTCAAAATAAAATCCAAAGCTGCCCAGATTTGCCGAGATTTCGGACATGGGTTTCGCGTCATCACCGAAGTACAAAAAGCCTTTCTGAGTCGCCCAATTCCAGACGAAACACTTTGTGCAATTCTTTGGGAGTACAAAGATAGAGGCAAAAAAGGCTACGACTTAACTGAACGATTATTTTCTGTTATGCGAACTCAGTTTCCTACTTTCCGAATTCTTGGACCTGAACGGGCGGGTAAAGATATTTTACTTGGTTCTGTTTTTAAGGATTATCCAAAGCCAAACTGTCCCATAGATTTTTTGATACTCGAGAATGAAACTGTTCTGGCGGTTGGTTTAGCGCGTTATGACTCAGACCGAGGTGGCGCTCAAGAAGATGACCGAACAGGGCAATACCGAGAATGTGCGGCTGAAATTCTTGGTTATGCCAAACAAAACCAGTTGAGTACCAAAGTTATTTTTCTTAATGATGGACCCGGATTACTGCTTGGTTCAATGTGGGATGATTACGCATACCTCGAAACCAGCTATTCACAAGTTAAAGTTGTGACCCTCAGAATGATTCCGGAGCGTATTAACGCCGAGTGGTTGAGGTCATCATGGCAGTAGGAACACCGAAGCGAGCAGTTGTGACAACTCGAGACACCAGCGTGCGGCTTAACTATGAAGGTAAGCGCCCTGAGTACGAATTTTTTATGCAGCCAAGTATTGAACCTATACCTCTTCTTGAAAATGGTGGTAATACCCTGTATTACGGCGATAATGCTGTGTTATTACGTCACTTAATGCAAAACCCAGAAATCAAAGGAAAAGTTCGATTGATTTATATTGACCCGCCTTATGCAACACAAACTGTTTTTCACTCGAGAAACCAAAAAGCTGCCTATGATGATATTTTGGCTGGCTCGGATTACCTCGAGTTTCTGCGCGAACGCTTGATATTACTGCATGAATTATTAGCTGATAATGGTTCGATATACCTGCACTTAGATGCAAAAATGGTCTTTGCGGCAAAACTTTTGATGGATGAGATTTTTGGTGAACAAAATTTTCTAAACCTGATTACTCGTAAAAAATGTAATCCAAAGAACTACACACGCTATACATACGGTAATGTCTCTGATTATATCCTTTTTTACAGTAAAACAGACAATTATTATTGGAATCAACCACTTGAGTCTTGGACTCCTGAACGTGCCAAAGAATACCGTTACAGTGACTCACGCGGAAGATATATGAAAGTCCCAATTCATGCACCAGGTGAACGCAACGGCGAAACAGGCAAGGCATGGCGTGGAAAACTTCCACCACCAGGTAAGCACTGGCAGTACCTTCCTAGCACCTTAGACGAAATGGATGCTCGAGGCGAACTGATTTGGTCAGCTAACGGCAATCCACGTCGTAAGGTGTACCTCAACGAAAACGCTGGGATTGCTGCACAAGACATCTGGCTCGACTTTAAGGACGCGCATAACCAGAATATTCATATCACAGGCTATCCAACTGAGAAAAACCCAGATTTATTACGCCGAATTATCGAAGCCTCGAGCCAACCAAACGACCTTGTGCTAGATTGCTTCGCTGGGTCTGGAACAACTTTAGCAATAGCTTCTGAACTCGAGCGGCGCTGGATAGGTATGGACAACAGTCCAGAAGCTATTCGTACCATGCTAAACAGATTCAAAAATGGTTTGAGTGCAATGGGTGATTTTGTTGGTAAAAAAACCAAGAAACCACCCGATGATGATCTTGAAGCCCTGTTTACCCTCGAGTCGCCAATACAGCCCCAAATACCATTTTCAATTTGGGCGGAAGCTCATTTAGAATTAGAGGCAATGCAACTTATGACCGAATCAGGATTTACAAAGGAACAAGCATGAAGCCCAAGCTCGAGCAGAAAGCCAAAGGAAAGAGGTGAGTTAAATGTCAGTCATGGAAATAGTAAGCCAAGTAAAAATACTTCCATTTATTGAACAAGCCGAGTTTTTCAAAGAGATTCATCGGCTCGAGGAGGAACAAAAATTGCTTATGCAGTACCAAGACCTTTTAGAACAACCAATTCAAAAGCAATTTATTGAAATCCCCGAGGAGCAAGCGGACTATGTTTTGGCATTGCTCGAGAAGGAAGGGATCAAACTTCCATGAAATCTAGGGTTTTTCCTTATCAAAAAGTTGCTCGCTTGTCAGTCTTTCCGATGCTGCCTCTTCAATTGCAAGCAAAGAATAAAACGGTTAATGAAATTGCCTTGCTTGATTCTGGTGCGGCGATGAGCGTGATGCCTTTTGAACTTGGCGTAAGGCTTGGTTTAGATTGGGATACTTCCTTGAAAGGTAGTGGACTAGGTAACTTGGTAAAACCAGAAGATTCAAGACTTGTTTTTTTAGATGTGCTGATTGACCCATTCAAGCCATTCAAGAATGTCTTTGTTTGGATCAATACCGACGATGTACGTTTTGTAGTGGGGCAAGCTAATTTCTTAGCGCATTTTGATGTTTTACTTTGTGCTAGGAAACAAGAATTTACACTTTACGAAACTGGTGAAGCATGAAGCCCAAGCTCGAGCAGAAAGCTAAAAGAAAAAGAGGTGAAATATGTCAGTCATTGAAATGATTCGAGAAGTTCCCAAATTAACCCATGCAGAACAAAGTTTATTACTGCTCGAGTTGCAAAAATACTTGCAACCACCCGCAGATTTAAGCCAAATACCAACCAATGGTGTAGCTGAGTTATTCCCGTTTTACGAAGCTGAAAACGCCAATCATGACTTATCCAGAATTGTAAAATAAGGCAACCAATGAAATCTGTAACCTACCCATACTTACCAAATAGACAAAATTCTCTGATGCCGTACCTGTCAGTACAACTCGAGTATCAAGGTCGAGTCATAGAAACTTTGGCATTGGTAGATAGTGGTTCGGTTACCAGTGTTCTGCCATATTCGATGGGACTGGCTCTAGGATTTGACTGGCAAGCAGCCCAACAAGGTTTAGATGTGATTGGAGCAATCGTTTCACCTTCAAAAAATGTTCGCGCCATACTGCATATTCCGCAATTTTCGGCACTCGAGACAGGGTTCTCTTGGGTTAAAGATGATAACAAGCCGTTAATTCTTGGGCAGAGGATTTTCTTTTATCAGTTTCAAGTGCAGTTTGATGGTCGGCAACCAAGTTTTACTTTGACAAGGCAGGAACAAGCATGAAGCCCAAGCTCGAGCAGAAAGCCAAAAGGGAAGACGCAGATGGGTTACTCGAGAAGATAAGTAAAATTAAAACGATGTGAGGGGTGTATATGGCAAAGATTATTAGCTTAATAAATCTAAAAGGTGGAGTTGGTAAAACAACTACAACAGTTCAATTAGCAGAGTGTTGAGCCTATATGTTTCAGAAACGGGTTTGGGTAATAGACCTTGATCCTCAAACCAACGCAACTATTGCATTGATAGGAGAAGATAATTGGTTGGATTTGCAATCAAACAAAAGAACTGTATTTCATTTGTTTGATGATAAAATTAACAATACAAACAATTTTTCTATGGTAACAGCAATTAAAAAGAGAGTTTCTAATTTAAATTTAAGCAGATTGGACTTACTCGCCTCGAGTATAGATTTAATCCATATTCAGGATCAAATGAGGGAAATTCCAAATCGGTCTAATGTATTGGCTTCTGATGTCCTTAAAGCTGAGATTGAAAAAATAGAATCGAAATACGATTATATATTAATTGATTGTCCTCCTAGCTTGGGATTGGTTACTGA
>JANNEE010000379.1:0-2252 GCA_031388325.1 Deinococcales bacterium | reverse complement strand
TCGGACATGCCATGCGGACAACCACAATTGATTTCGATGCCATCCGCGCCCGTATCTTCGATGCGCCGCACAATATCCACCCAAGCCTGCTGTTGACACTCGACCATTGCCGAGACAATCACTGCACGGTCTGCCCAATGTCTTTTAACATCAGCAATTTCGGCTAAATTTAACTCAATCGGACGATCCGAAATGAGTTCCACATTGTTAATCGCCAGCATTTTTTGCCCACCATAATGCCAAGCTCCGTATCTGTTACTGACGTTCAATACAGGTGAACCAATGGTTTTCCAAACTGCTCCACCCCAGCCGTACTCGAACGCCTTATGAATCTGAGCGCCAGAATTTGTTGGTGGCGCGGAAGCCAACCAGAACGGGTTGGGCGATTTGATGCCACAAAAATCTATCGATAAGTCTGCCATAATAAACTCCTAATCGTTAGCACTAGCCGCCCGCTCGAGCATGGTATGAATGCTTTTCGCAGCAATTTTGCCGTCTTGGACTGCCATGACGGTACTGGCATCACCTTTTAAGCGCACACAGTCGCCACCAGCAAAAACTCGAGGGTTGGATGTGTGGTTGCTATTGTCAGTGACAATATACCCATTTTGAATCTCGAGTCCAAGTGCTTGGGCAAGATTGGTTTGTTTGTTCTGTCCGATGGCTTTAATCACCATGTCAACATCTATTTGGTGGTTGCTATTTGCCACAACCTCTGGGCGTGGTCTGCCGCTTGCGTCGGGTGCGCCAAGCTGCATACTTACGCACTCGAGGGTTTTAATGCCGTTTACATCGCCATGAATCGCAACAGGTGTGGTGAGAAAACGGTACTCGATGCCTTCTTGCTTGGCGAATTCGTATTCAAAATCATAAGCGGTCATTTCGGCTTGGCTGCGGCGGTAGATAAGCGTCACTCGAGCCGCCCCGAGCCGCTTGGCGATGGTGGCTGCGTCTATGGCAGTGTTGCCCGCGCCAATAATGGCAACTTTTTTTCCAACGGGGATGCTCGAGTATGGGCTTGTTTTGGTCAGTTCAATAAAGTCTATTCCGTCCACAACGCCACCAAGGTCTTCTCCAGGAATGCCGAGTTTAGGAACATTACCAAGTCCTGTGCCAATAAAAATCGCGTCGTAATCCCGCTCGAGGTCGGAAATTTGTAGGTCTATACCAACTGTCACGCCTGTTTTAATTTCCACGCCTAAACGCTTGACCATTTCAACTTCGGCTAGAGAAATCTCGACCGGTTCACGAAAGACCACAATGCCGTAAGTGCTAAGTCCACCAGCCAAGTCTTTTTTATCAAAGACAGTGACTTTATGCCCAAGTTTTGCCAGTTCTGCCGCACAACTTAAACCAGCCGGACCTGCGCCAATCACCACGATTTTTTTACCAGTCGGTTTACCGGGCTTAAATAAATCAAGTTTACGGGTCAGCACATAATCGGTGGCGTAACGTTGCAAGCGCCCAATTTCGATGGGTTTGTGGTCGCTGCCCAGCACACATGCCCCCTCGCAGAGTTCTTGGACTGGGCAAACTCTGGCACAAGTGCTGCCCAAGAAATTACTCTCGAGGATGACTCTGGCGCTGCCTCGAGTGTTTTCGGTGGCGATTTTTTTAATAAAACTAGGAATGTCTATGTGAGTTGGGCAAGCGTGAATACAGGGTGCGTCAAAGCAAAATAAACATCGGTTAGCTTCAATTACGGCTTCGCGGGACGTGAGTGCAGGATGGATTTCCTGAAAATTTTGCTCGAGTTGCGAGGCACTTAAGGGCGATGGCTCGAGGGTGGCGTATTGGCTCATGTTGACTCCGTGGCGCATAGGCGCGTTTACCTCCGAAAGAAAAAAAACGAAATGCCTTCGGGTGTCGCCCTCGCAGGAGCCGATTTAACCTGTGTGTACAGCCTTAGTGTATTTGGCTATCCACAGCCTGTCAAATTGGTCTTACACAAGCCTGTCAAATTTGGGCAGATGAGAACAGTCCTCATTAGGGCATATTATAATATACCCATGCGCGTTTTTCTTCGCTTTCTTAAAATAATTTTTGCCCTTGTTTTTGTTGGCTTTATCGCAGGCGTGGCGATAGGTGCAACCATACTATTGCGTTGGGCTCGGGAATTGCCGCCCGTTTCAGAACTCGACCAGTACCGTCTCGAGGGGACAACCAAGGTTTTTGCCCGCGATGGCAGCTTGGTTGGGGTGCTTGCGCCAACCATTGGTAAAGAGCGTATTGACCGCCGTCCAGTTAAACTC
>JANNEE010000345.1:0-8063 GCA_031388325.1 Deinococcales bacterium | reverse complement strand
CCAAGCCAAATTGACCCGTCCTGCGGCTGGCGGTCCAACCACCAGTTTTTCCATGTACATGTCCGGAGCGCCAAGTAAACCGTTTTTTTCAGAAAGTGCAATCACTGCTACGCTGTTTGGCAGTCCCCGTGCCGCTACGGTTGTCCCTTCGACGGGATCAACCGCAATGTCTACTTCAAAGGAGTCTGGGGTTTGTAAGCCAACTTGTTCGCCAATATAAAGCATTGGGGCTTCATCCATTTCGCCTTCGCCAATCACAACTGTGCCACGAATATGCGTTTCGCCTAGAATCTGCCTCATGGCTTCTGTTCCAGCCCCATCCACGGCAATTTTATCGCCTTTACCAACAAAATGACTGGCACGAAGGGCAGCTTGTTCGGTCACTCGCACAATCTCGAGGACAAGGGCGCGTTCCATTGGCGAATCAACAAATGTTCGTTGGGTCATGGCTCGAGTATACAGGGAGGAGGCGAAGGGCGAAAGTAAAAACCTTTACCCTTGCCTTTCGCCCTTATAACAATCCGTCGTTGTTGGAGTTGCCTCGTCCAAATGCCCAATTTGCGAAAGAAAAGACGATTGGACCAACCAATAAGGTCAGGGCAATCTCGGGGAGAAAACGGTAGAGCAGCGTCTCGAAGGATAAAATCCCTTGGCGTGTCCAGTAATTGAGGGCAATAAAGACCAACCATTTGGCAATTAACGCCACAAATGCAGTTGTCGCATGGTTAAAACTGGTTTCTGCCGATAAGCCTCGACGCACAAACCCCGAAGTAAAGACCCCTGCCAGAATTCCAGCCGCATGAAAACCAATTAAACCCGCGCCAAGAATATCTTGGAGTAAACCAAGGCTGTAGCCAATGCAAAGGGCTAAAAAAAGCGGTACTCGAGCCGCCGCAAACAAGGCAACCAATAAAAATAAATCGGGTGGTGAAAGAAAAACTGGAATTAAAATCCCCATTGCGCCTTGTAAACCAAGAATCACCAAAATAAAAATGATGCGCCGTGCAATCATGGCAACCTCAGCAAATAGACTTGTTCAAGTGCGGTCATATCCACAAAAGGATTGATTTCAAGGGTTTGCCCTAACGTATCGCCTCGAGATTGACTGACCGAAATGATTGTGCCGAGCCGAACCGAAGGAAAAACCCCACCTGCCGAGTTAGAACTCCAAACCACATCGCCATTTTTGGCTTTGGGATTCTTATAGTTTTCTGCCCGCAAGACTCGCCCTGCCACACCCCGTGCCACTGCCACATTATTGAACTTAGCGACCTTGACACCAACCCGAAACTCTGGGTCTAAGATGGTTCGTACAATCGCACTGTGTTGGTCGACTTGCATCACATTGCCAACCAAGCCTTGCGGGGTGGTGACCGCCATTTTGAGTTGCACCCCATCGGCACTTCCTTTATTGATTCTCAGTTCGGCATTTAAGGCATCAAAATTAAAAGCAATCACTTGGGCAGCCTTAAAGACCGAAGGACTTTGGGTGCGTTTAATATCGACGAGTTCCTCGAGTTTCTTAACTTCTAAATCAAGTTGATAGGCTCGCAACTCAAGTTCGCCAACTTTATTTTTAAGAGCAGCATTTTCGGTGCGTAAGTCGCGCTCTAAAATCAAGGCTTCAAGAAAATGACGAAGATTCAAACTGACCGCACTAAAAACCGTCCAAAGCGGAGTCACGGTACTCGAGAGTGCCAAAGGTGCTTTGGGGGCAAAGCGAGTGCTGATTAAAGAAAGCACCAAAAGAGCGCTAAAGAGTAAACCGATTCTCGAGTTCACGACCTCACCCACGGCAGCAACTCGAGTCCGATGCCCTGAGCAGTTTGTAGCATTTTGTTAATTGGTAAACCAACAACATTAAAAAAATCTCCCTCGATTCGTTCTACCAGTGCCATACCAAGGGCTTGAATACCGTAACCACCAGCTTTGTCCAGTCCTTCGCCACTGTTTGCATAGCCTAGAATCTCGGCTTGGCTTAAAGCTCTAAATTTTACTCGAGTCATTTCTACGGCGACCACGCTTTGGTCTGGTGTTACAAAAGCAATTCCCGTGTGGACTTCGTGCCAAACGCCAGACAAGCGCCTGATAAAATCGGCATTTTCGTACAAGTTGCTGGGTTTATTGAGAATACTGTTTTCAAAAGCCACGGTTGTGTCAGCTGCCAGAATAATTGCGCTCGGCTCGAGTTTGGCGACGGCTTGGGCTTTCTCGAAGGCTAATGCTTGAACCATTTTTGAAGGATTTATTTCAGCACTTGTTTCATCAATATCGGCTGATAGCACGCGAAATGCAATGCCCAGTTTTTCCAGTAATTCACGTCGGCGTGGACTGCCAGACGCTAAAATCAGTTCTTTATGCACACTCTTAACCTTTCAGACCACAATCAGTGGTTTGAATAGTTTAACGCTTCTATGTGAACACGGATGAATAATCGTCCCGCCGCTTAAGTGCGAATAATCGTCCCGCGCTTGATGTGTCAGAATTTTTGTATGCAGCGACTTGTGATTGGAATGACTGGAGCAAGTGGAATTCAGTACGCCTTAGATTTTCTCGAGACCAGCCAGAATCTAGCCCTCGAGACCCACCTGATTATTTCCGAAGGGGCAAAACGGGTTTTGGCACAAGAACTTGGGATGAATCCAAGGGATGTAAGTGCTTTGGCAACCGAAGTTCATGATGACCGTGACGTTGGCGCAGGTATCGCCAGTGGGTCTTTTCGTACCCTTGGTATGGTCGTGATTCCTTGTAGTGCCAGCACCTTAAGTAAAATTGCCCACGGTATGGCAGACACCCTGATTACAAGGGCTGCCCATGTCCATCTTAAAGAACGCCGTCCCTTGGTGCTTGTACCACGCGAAACCCCCTACTCGAGACCAATGCTTGAATCGATGCTGAAAGCCTACGATGCTGGCGCAAGGATTTTAGCCGCCAACCCCGGATTTTATGGAAATCCACAAAGTATCAAAGATTTACTTGGTTTTATTACGGCTCGAGTGCTAGACCAATTGGGTATTGAAAACACCCGAAGCAGCCGTTGGAAAGAAGTAGACTAAATCATGGACTTAATCAGTGCATGGAAATTTCATCAATGGGCAACCAATCGCACCTTTGAGGCTTGTGAGGTTTTAAGTCCCGAAGAATTCACCAAAGACCTTGGAAATAGTTTTTCCAGCATTCGTGACACTTTAGTACATTGCTTAATGGCAGATAATGCTTGGGCGCACCGCATCCGCCATGCCGAATTTACCCGCCCTAACCCAAAAGACTTTTCACACATCGCTTTGATTCGCGCTGCTTGGCAACCAGTTCAACAAAATTGGGCGCAACTGATTGTGCAACACGACCCCCAACAAGAAATTCAGTACCAAGCCTTTGATGGCGCTGGGTACACCAATAGTTTTGAAGAAATCACTCGACATGTGGTCAATCATGGCACGTACCACCGAGGGCAAATCATGATGATGCTCAGGTTACTTGGGCATAAAGCCATTGCCACCGATTGGATTGCTTTTAGCCGCTTATCGCGCAGTCAAACGCAGTAATTCTGTTATCGCGCAGCCAAACGCAATAAAGCCCCAGCCCCGTCACAGCTTTCAGACTCGAGACAACCCAAACCAAAAAGCCAAGTCGTTCCAAGTCGTTCCAGACTTCGGGCAAACCGATTTGAGGTAAATAAAAATTGTTCCTTGAAATCCAGTCCATCACTCGAGGTGTACACACGATTGAGATACTGACCTGTTTGGGCTTGGGTGGTCAGTAAAACCACTTCGTTCTCGAGAACCAAAATATCAGTTGGACGTTCATCAATTCGCAACGCAATGCGCTCGGCACTACTTAGTGAAGCGGCTGAATAAACCGCGTCGGGCAGCGCAACATTGTTCCCAAGACTGGCGGCGGTGTACAAAAGTTGGTTCTTAAAGGTACTGATTCGTCCTAAGCGCCCACGCCACGTGTCTGGCAAGTCTGGCACAAGGTTTTTATCGGGTAGCCCAGCACTCGAGAACACACCATTGCTGTACTTTGCTAATCCCACTTTGCTCGAGTCTGCCCGAATTTCTTGAACAGCAAATAACTCTTTGCCAAACACAAAAAACCGCGCAAAAGTCAAACCCAAGAGTTCTGGCGCAGTCACTGATTTCCAAGTTCGCCCAGCATCGTCTGACTCGAGCAAGCTCGGTTTGGTTTCATAACCACCAATCGTTACAAAGAGTTTATTTTCAAATTCGATTAAGTCGTAGGTATGCACCCCAAATGGAATGGTACGGATTTTAGACCAACATGGCACAGGAGCAAGGCAGCCTGTCTCGAGGGTATAAAAATTACCCAAACTCCAATCTTCGAGCGGGTCAAAGCCCGGAATCAGCACTTTTGCACCCAAGACAATAAAACGATGAATCTGCTCGTCGTCTACTGTAAATTCTTTGGTGAAAAAATTGTTACTCGAGTAGGACACGACATCAATTTTTTGGATGTTTGTGCCAGAATTCTTCCATGCGTCACCCGAAGCAATCAGCACTCGGTCTTGCACAACTTGTAAATCCCAGACGTTTCTCGAGAAGGGGTCTGGATGTAAAAAAGGATTATCAAGCGTCTCGAGTTGGCTGGTCACATCACCTTGCAAGGTTGGGACTGGTGGACATGCCACCAAAAAAAGCAGTAAAAAACCAAGCCAAAAAAAGCGCTTCGTACCCGAGTTCAACATGTGATACACAGTAACACTACTTCTGCACACACCAATGTATTTTTTACTGGTATTCTAAAGTTATGAAAGCTGTCATTCTGGCTGGTGGACTCGGCACACGCTTGTCCGAGGAAACCAGTGTTCGCCCTAAACCAATGGTTGAAATTGGCGGCAAACCGATTCTTTGGCACATCATGAACACCTACGCCCATCATGGTGTGACCGAATTCATTGTTGCCCTTGGGTACATGAGCGAATTTGTCAAAGAGTATTTCCTAAATTTTTATGCCAAAAATAACGACATCACCATAGATTTATCATCTGGAAAAACCGAAATTCATCATGGTCGGCAACCCAACTGGATTGTCCATCTGGTGGACACTGGCTTAAACACCCAAACCGGCGGACGGGTTAAACGCATCAAAAAATGGCTTGGCAATGACCAAACCTTTATGTTGACCTACGGCGATGGTGTCGCCGATGTGAATATCCAAGCCCTGCTCGAGTTTCACCAAAACCACAAAAAATATGCGACCATGACGGCTGTTCGTCCGCCTTCAAGATTCGGTGAGGTGCTGGTAGACGGCGATCAAATCAAATCCTTTGTCGAAAAACCACAAACTGGCGAAGGCTGGATTAACGGCGGTTACTTTGTTCTCGAGCGAGAAATCCTTGAGTATATCGCAGGCGATGAAACCTACTGGGAACGCGACCCACTCGAGAAACTAGCAACTGAACATCAATTGATGGCATTTCAACACGCTGGATTCTGGCAACCGATGGACACCCTGCGGGAAAAGCGAATTCTCGAGGATTTATGGCAATCTGGTCATGCTCCGTGGAAGGTCTGGGCATGAACCGCATTCTGGTGACAGGCGCAACTGGCATGGTTGGCTCGAGTTTAGTACGGCGTTTACTCGAGCAGCACAAATATGTGGTGGCATTGGTTCAGGACTGGGACACGCAATCTGAACTGATTCGCTCCGGAGATATTCAAAGAACCAATGTGGTTAATGGCGCACTCGAGGATATAACTGCACTGCGTCGCGCCATCGGTAAATTTGAAATAGACACGGTGTTTCATCTCGGCGCACAAACCATTGTTGGCACAGCTTTACGTAACCCACTCGAGACCTTTGAAGCCAACATTAGGGGTACATACCAACTGCTCGAGGTTTGCCGTGAACAACAAGTCAAGCGGATTGTTATTGCCTCGAGCGACAAGGCTTACGGCGATAGCCCTGTACTGCCCTACACCGAGGATATGCCCTTGCGTGGTTTACACCCCTACGATGCCAGTAAAACCTGTACCGACATTATCGCCCAGACTTACGCCCACACTTACGATATGCCAGTCACGATTGCTCGTTGCGGCAACATTTATGGGGCTGGCGACTTAAATTGGAGTCGGATTATCCCCGGAACAATCAAAGCAACCCTCGAGAATCAACCGATTAAACTGCGTTCAGACGGCACAATGCAGCGTGATTATTTGTTTGTTGAAGATGTGGTGGATGCGTTTTTAGCACTTGCCTCAAACCAAGATGGTATTCGTGGACAAGGCTTTAATTTCTCGCCAGAAAAACCATTTACGGTTCTCGAGATTGTAAGCGCTGTGCTTGAAGTCATGAACGCTAAACACCTTGCACCAATCATCGAAAATACCGCCAAATTCGAGATTCAAGACCAATACCTCGACTCGAGCAAAGCCAAGCGTCTACTCGGTTGGACTGCCGCACACACCTTGCATGGGGGTCTCGAGAAAACCATTCCTTGGTACAAAAAGTTATTAGGTGCATCATGAACCGAAGCAAAGAAGAAATTCGTTCACAAATTCTCGAGTTGGTACGCGAATACCACAGTATTGCTTTTGCACCTAAAGAATTCAAACCCAATGAAAGTGTCGTTCCCGTTTCAGGCAAAGTCTTTGACCATACCGAAATGCAGCACCTTGTTGACTCGAGCCTCGATTTTTGGCTGACTACAGGGCGTTTTGCCAAGCAGTTCGAGCGCGAATTCGCTAAGTGGTTCGGGGTTCGTTCGTGCTTGTTGGTCAATTCTGGCTCGAGTGCCAATCTGGTGGCGTTGTCTGCCCTGACCAGCCCTTTGCTCGAGAACCGCCGTTTGATGCCCGGGGACGAAGTGATTACCGCCGCCGAGGGCTTCCCCACCACAGTCAATCCAATTGTCCAAAACAACCTTGTACCCGTCTTTTTAGATGCTCATATTCCCACGTATAACATTGATACCACCCATCTCGAGGCAGCCATCAGTTCAAAAACCAAAGCAATTATGATTGCCCATACCCTAGGCAATCCATTTAATGTCGCCGCCGTGATGGAAACCGCCAAACGCCATAATCTTTGGGTGATTGAAGATTCCTGTGATGCTTTGGGTGCAACCTACAATGGTCAGAAAGTCGGTACATTTGGCGACCTCGCCACGATCAGTTTCTACCCCGCACATCACATCACCATGGGCGAAGGTGGGGCGGTGTTGACCAATAATCCACTGTTGAAAAAATTGGTTGAATCCTTCCGAGATTGGGGACGTGACTGCTGGTGCGAACCGGGTGTAGATAATACTTGTGGCAAACGCTTTGACTGGCAACTTGGCGAACTCCCACACGGGTATGACCACAAGTACACCTACAGTCATATTGGGTATAACCTCAAGCTAACTGATATGCAGGCAGCCGTTGGCGTGGCGCAACTCGAGAAATTAGATGGTTTTATCGCCAAGCGCCGCGAAAATTTTAATTACCTGCTCAAGCAATTACGCCCCCTCGAGCAATATCTTGTGCTGCCCGAAGCCACAGCCAATTCGGAGCCAAGTTGGTTTGGATTCCCAATAACTGTGCGCGAAGATGCACCAGTCTCGAGAAACACATTGGTGCAGCATTTAGAAAAGCACAAAATTGGTACACGGCTTTTGTTTAGTGGGAACTTACTTCGTCAACCTGCCTATAAAAATGTGGTTCATCGGGTGGTTGGTGGCAGCACCCAAACTGATCAGGTGATGAATCAGACGTTTTGGATTGGGGTGTACCCCGGTTTATCTCGAGAAATGCTTGACTTTATTGTCTCGAGTATGAAAAGCGCACTCAGGGTTTAGGATGCAGCAACTCTATCGGGTTTTGGTGACAGGGGCTTCGGGGTTTGTTGGTTCGTATCTGACAAAATACCTTTTAACGCAAGGGCATTCGGTGGCTGTTGTGGTTCGGAATCCCCTTGCTTCAGCTCGATTAAAAAAAGTTCTTGGTCAGGTTACACTTATTGAAAACTCACTCGGGCAATTTCTAGAAGAAAAGAAAGCCTTTAAAGAATTTCATCCAGATATTGTCTACCATCTTGCTTGGGAAGGTGTAGACAAAACTAAC
>JANNEE010000225.1:0-11280 GCA_031388325.1 Deinococcales bacterium | reverse complement strand
GTCCAATCATGATGCCACTGGCTTTGTGCTTGCGCTCATCGAACATGGCTTTTGAAACCACATCGCCACTGCCAATTAAGGGAATGCTTAAATGGCTCGAGACTTCTTCGATTTTGTCCCAGTCGGCTTGTCCAGAATAGGCTTGAGCGCGGGTGCGCCCATGTAAGGCAACACTGGCTGCGCCACCACTCTCGAGGGCTTTGGCGACTTCAATGGCGTTGTATTTATCCCAGCCTAAGCGGATTTTGGCGCTGACAGGTACGGGGACAGCTTTATCTAAGGCGGCAATCACATCATGGGCGAGGTCTGGGGTTTGTAGTAAACACGCGCCGCCACCGTTCTTAACAATTTTTGGTACGGGACAACCCATGTTGATGTCGAGTGCCACGGGCTTAAATTCTTCATAGAGCTTTGCACCAGCTTCCGCCATGATTTGTGGGTCTGAACCGAAGAGTTGAATAATCAGGTTTGGTTCACCCTCGTAAGGCTCACCAATTTCAAAACTTTTCTTGCCGTTCATGACCACGCCCATGCTCGAGACCATTTCCGTAACCGCCCAAGCTGCTCCGTACTCGCGGCAGAGTAAACGAAATGGTGCATCGGAAAAACCAGCCATTGGTGCGAGGACAGCCCCGCCAGACTCGAGTTGGTGACGATGAAAATTTGCTTTTTGATTTAGAGCAATCATAACTTTAAGATTTTAGCAGAATAGTTGCAAAAGTCGAAAGCCAAACGGCTTAGATAATAGCGCAAACGCACTCGTGAGTAATTCATGAGATAAGCCCCAATAATTGTTGAATGAACTCATCACTAAAAGCAGCTTTTGCACGTTTAGCACGCATAGACTTCTTCTTATCACTATCCAATGATAAGATATTAAACACCATCCTCCTCACCAACGCTAAATTCCGATCCGCAAAACCACGCCGTGTCCGATTTGCATCCTCATGAAAAGTCACATCCAAAATATAATGTTGTCCGTTTTTCTTGCTCATAAGACAGCACCTCACGGGCTATTCGCGCTCTATAGCCCAATGTCCTCGCACAAAACCATAAGAATCTTCTGCGCTCGCCTCGAGTGAACTCAGGTAAAATCGCTGCTCACAACTCGCTTTACTATTCCTAATTGTGTATTTTTGCATCACCAAAATACTCTTTAACCCAGTAAACGCTTCAATTCGACAATCAGCCTCTTTAAGTTGTTCCAAGTCACGCAGTACATAACAACACCGTTCTTCTTGTCTTCCGTGTTTGACATCAAATGTCTTAAAAAACTCGAGTTTCGACTTATCTTTGACATCTTCAAATAAATCCTTTAACCCAGCATACAGTTTACGTTGATTTTTCTTTACTCCAACAACATAATTGCCTTCTTGTTCTTTGATTTGAGTTAGGGTTTGTGTTTGGGCATGAAGTGCATCCATACTCACCACTGCATTCTCGAGATTCACCCCTTGTAGTACCTTTCTTACCGCAGGGATTTCATTACTACCCGCTTCTACCGCACCTTGTTTTAAGACCAAGCGATTGGAACTCGAGTATAACGTCACAATGTTCAAGGCTTCTTGAGCGGTTTCGACTTTACCTATGCCACTACTTCTTGTTCCTCGTAGCAGCTTTCCATCAAGCATTAAATGTTGAATTTTATCTTGTGTTTGCGTGGTTTGTTGTTCCATCCAAATGGCAAATAAGGCTTCAAATAATTCTGGTTCAATCAATGAAAATGCTCGTTGTAAAGTATCGTGACTTGGAATTCCATTTGGTAACTCGAGATGTTGTCTGAGCATTGCTTCTTTTGTGCGGGCGTATTCGGCAATATCAACCCATGTTTCTTGGTTGGCTAGGGTTGCCCAGACCACCATGACTACGATGTCCAGTAGTTTATGGAGTTTATTTGGGTGGTCGAGACGAGGATCGGGTAAATCGCGGAAATGAATTACTATGCTTGGTAACATTCCTACACATTAACCTCTCACAAGTGCGTTTGCCCTAGCTTTTGCCTTATTTTTCAAGTGGCTTGCGCCTATGCCGTGTTAGAATTTGCGTTTTGAATCCAATCTCGAGTTCTACCGACGTTTAATCAGTCGTTCGTACTCGTTATGTAAACCAATCCAAAACCATAAGTAACCCGTTGGCACTTTAATCGCTAAGGCTCGGTATGAATCATTGACTCGAGCCGACCAAAGCTCTTTTCCGACTTCCTTAAAATGCAGTGATGGATGCTTTGGGTTTTCCTCGAGCAGCGCGTGTTGTTTATCAGCTAAACGCTGTATCTCGAGTGGCAATGCGTAATAAAACGCCCAGAATCTAGGTGTGGTTTGGTGATCCACCGTTTTGAAACCCGTCCAGCCTTGTAATCTGCTCGTGCCTCTGCCATGAGTGCATCCAAATGACCTGCATTTAAGTCTTGCTCGAGTTGTACATCCCATTCTTCTTGTGTAATCTGCGGTTGGCTTAAATTTTGGATTTCCTCGAGTAAACGAGTTGCAATCTGATTTTGCGTTGCTTCAGGCAATGTGTTCAAGGATTGAATAGCTTTTTCTAGCACTTGTGTCATGGTCAGAATGGTAGCACATTCTTGAGAAAGTGCGTGTTGGCTTATGCCTATGCTGCGTTAAAGTTTGCGCTTTGAATCCCATAAAACTTAATTTGCGTATTGAATAATACTTGACAATTTTTGTAAACCATATAAAGTTGAGTCATGAATTTTAGTGTCCTCCAAAAACCACGAATGCGTTGTTGTCCTTAAAAATTCCTAACCATTAAGACAAAACCCACATTCAAAACGGAGAACACCATGCAATTACTTTTAGGCACAAACCCAATCCACACCACCCGCACTTTTCAGCGCATCAAGGGCGCAATCCACGACCCGCTTGCCCGTTACGACATCGCGCTGCGTTGGGATGGTCAGCAACTCGAGGGAAGGCTTGGCGGTTGGTGGTTTGCCGAAAACCTAAAACTCGAGCGGCGGGTTCACAGCTTACTTGGTACGGTTTTAAGCAGCGCTGTGCGTCTTGCGATCAGCGCCCAAGTCAGCAGCAACCAACTCGAGATTCGTTTCTCTGGTTCAAGGCACATCGAACGAGCCGTGGTTTATCTGGGTTCGGATCATTTTACGGGGCAAGTTTTCCAAGGCGACCAAAGCTATCCGCTCGAGTTTTGGATTGTAGGCAATAAGCTCGAGGGAACAGTTCATGGTGGACAACCAATTCGCTTAGAAGCGGGAAATGTCCCAGACTGGATTTTACTGACCACGGCACTGGTTGCCGATGCCGCCCAGCGCGAAGTTTCTAAGGCACTGCTTGAATCGCTCGACTCAATGGGAGAAAGATGAAACAATTTGATGGCAATGTTTTACGATTTAATCAAATCAGTATCGTTGGTTTGATTGCGGTTGCTTTTGCCTTACAATTTGCACCAATTGTGTTTTTTGTGGCTTTTGTGATGCTGCTTGGTACATTCGAGCCACGTTTGGCACTTTTTAAGCAGTTCTACACCAGCTTTTTACACCCAGCCCTTAAAATCACGCCTAAACTCGAGCAGGACGACCCACGTCCACACAATTTTGCCCAAGGACTTGGCGGGGTTTTTATGCTCCTCTCAAGCATCCTATTTTTATTTGCTGCACATACTGCGGCTTGGGTTGTGGCGATTGTGGTCTTTGCCCTTGCGATGCTGAACTTAACCACTGGAATTTGCGTCGGTTGCTTTTTATACTTTCAATGGCGAATGTTGCCGCACCGTTTCGCCCGTAAATCAGTTTAGTTTTTAGAAGGGCAGACGCTTTTAGTCTGCTTTTTTATGCCAAAATAAGGATCATCATGACTACCCTAAGTAAAGTTGAACACGTCAAACTCGAGAGTAATTATTTGCGTGGTACACTACAAAGCGAACTCGAGAACAGTGAAGACCATTTTATAGACACCTCCGAACTGCTCTTAAAGTTTCATGGTATTTACCAACAATCAGACCGTGATGTACGAAAGGCGCGTAAAGCCCAAGGCTTAAGCGCCCAGCATTCGTTTATGATTCGGGTTGCAATTGCTGGCGGGGTACTAAGTAAAGCCCAGTACCTCGAGTTAGACGACCTTGCTGACCAACTCGCCAACAGCACCCTGCGAATTACGACCCGCCAAGCGATTCAATACCACGGGGTCTTGAAGGGCGGCTTAAAACCGCTTCTAAAAACTTTAGATGCACACCGCATGACCTCGCTTTCGGCTTGTGGTGATGTGGTTCGTAACATCGTCGCTTGTCCAGCCCCATTTAAGTCTAAAGCTCGAGACGAAATCATGGCTCATGCGTTTTCCTTGTCCGAAAACCTCAAACCACGCGCCAGAGCCTACTTTGAAGTTTGGCTGGATGGCGAAAAAGCCGTAACACTCGAGGAAAACCTAACCGAAGAACCTTTGTATGGTGTTTCTTATCTGCCAAGAAAATTTAAGATTGCTTTTGCTTTCCCCAACGATAACTGTGTGGATGCTTACACCCAAGATGTCGGTATTGTCCCCGTGATGGATGGCGACCAGTTGGTGGCATTTACCCTGATTGTTGGCGGAGGACTTGGGCAATCGCATACCGTTAAAGACACCCATCCGCGCCTTGGCGACCCAATGACCACGATTGCACCAGAATTACTGCTCGAGACGATTAAAGCCATTGTAACCGTACAACGCGACCACGGCAGACGTGATGACCGCAAGTACAGCCGCATGAAGTATTTGGTTGAATCAATGGGAATTGCCAACTTCAAGCAAAAAGTCGAAGAGGTTCTTGGACTGAGTTTGCCCGCACCATCACCTCTCGAGTGGACTTCGGGCGACGACCATTTGGGCTGGCATGAACAAGGTGATGGCAACTGGTTTCTTGGCTTATTTATCGAAAACGGACGAATCAAAGACGAAGCTCGAGTTGGTATTCGTAAGTGCGTCGAACAATTTGTTCCCGAAGTTCGGCTAACCCCACAACAAAATTTGCTACTTTGCAACATTGCCCCACAAGACAAGGCTGCACTCGAGGCACTGCTGACCAAGCATGGGATTGTCTTACCCGACAGCATTGCCCCTGTGATTAAAAATTCGATGGCATGTCCAGCCTTTCCGACTTGCGGACTTGCGATTACCGAAGCCGAACGCGCCCTGCCAGACCTTATCCGCGAAGTGCAGGTGTTACTCGAGACGCACAATCTCGAGTCAGACACCCTTGCGCCTCACATTCGTATGACTGGCTGCCCCAATGGTTGCGCCCGCCCCTACAGCGCCGAAGTTGGCTTGGTTGGGCGCGGTGTCAACAGTTACGCAATTTACCTTGGGGGAAGTCATCTTGGAACACGTCTGTCCGAAGTCTTTTTAGATAATGTTAAACGCGAAGAAATGATTCCAACCCTCGAGCCGCTCCTTAGAAACTTCAAAGATATTCGGCTCGAGAATGAGCGCTTCGGCGATTATTGCCACCGTGTTGGACTCGAGAATTTGCGCTTATTAGTGGCGTAATACAAGTCACGTCATTGGTAGCGTAATACAAGTCAAGTCATTGGTGGCGTAATACAAAAGGATTAAAGTTGGTGCTGTGGTCGTAACTGTCCACACCCTCAGCTTTTTTAAGGTGCTGCACCGCCAACGTTGTGACCGGAGTCAGCAGCACCTCGAGACCAACTTTATACAAGTAATTGGTCAGGATAATGCTCCAAAGTACCTCTGGTGGCACAGCCCCCGCGCCAATCCCAAAAGCAACCACACTAAAAATAAGGGTATCGGCAGCTTGCCCTACCAAGGTACTGCCAATCGCTCTCGCCGCAAAGAACTTGCCTCGAGTGGCAATTTTGAGTTTTGCCAGCACAAAACTGTTCAAAAATTCACCAAAGAAAAATGCAATTAGACTTGCCAGTACGATTTGCGGTACAAAACCAAGTACCGTTTCAAATGCACCTTTGGTAAAACTCGAGTCATGGGTGGGAAGCAATCCAACCGCCGCAAAAATCAGGCTCGAGAAGAGGCTGGCAATAAGCCCAAACCAAATCACCCGCCGAGCATTTTTATAGCCGTACACTTCGGTCAGGACATCGCCAAAAATATAGGTGATGGGAAAAAGAAACGTGCCACCATCAAAAATGGGTTTCCAAAAACCAAGGTCAAGTGTGGCGACTTTGGTACTGGCAATGTTTGAAACCACTAAGCAGACCGCAAAAGCAGCTAAAATTAAATCAAAGTAACGAAATTTCACTTCAACAGTCTACTCGAGCCAAAAGTGATTTGTGTCACCGTTTGCAATTTTGGTCTGTACAGCAAGTACAATGAGTTATGCTAACAATCGAGGTCGCATGAATTGGCTGCTTGGTTATTTATTCTTATTTCCACTCAATCGCTATCAGCCCTTCAAAAAACGGTTTTTAATTCCGTGGATACTGACTTGCTTAATCATTACGTTGTTGGTTACGGCAAAAGATGGCACGATAACGAAGCCCGATGAAGTGCTGGTTTTATTTTTCTTTATGGTTATTCCGCTTTCTATCGGCACGAGCCTTGGCTACAATTTTGATTTTTTTGGCGCAAAGACTGGAGTTCTTAAAGGCTGGTTTTGGTACGTGTTTCCACTGATTTGGTGGTTGCCAGCCCTGCAATTTATTTTCAATGCTGCGATTGCTTTAACGGGTAGTAGCCCCGTTCTGCTCTACGACCAAAAAGAAAAAAATGTTATTTATCAACAAAAACTAAAAGACATGACACTCGAGCAATTCCAAGGGCTGTTCGCCCCAGAAATTCCAAAATTAGTGCAGCGTCTCGAGTCTGGGGTGTTGAACACCCAACAAGCCGAGGTTATCACCACGCTTTTTAAGAACAACCCAACGCCAAGTTTGTCCATTGGCGAGCTTTTACCAGACTCAAAACAAAACCCCGAATCAAACCTTGCGGTGTTCACAGGGTTATTGCTTGAAGTTGTGGCAGAAAGACGAAAACTCTAAAAGCATAGGCTATACTCTTCACCAATGCCGCGTTTTTTACGACCCAATGATTTTTTATATCCACAACCGCTCGAGGACTTATTTACTAAATCCCAACCGCTTTTTCTCGAGGTCGGTTTTGGCGACGGGCGTTTCTGGGCAGCCCATCACCAACTCGAGGGAAACGTCAATTACCTTGGGGTTGAAGTTTCTGGGGTGAGTTTACAAAAAGCCTTTGCACGGTACAAAGCGGCTGAACTCGAGGAAACAGCAGTTCTGGTTCGGATGAGTGCCGAGTTTCTGATTCGCAATGCCCTCCCTGAGCAAAGTATTTCTCGGGTTTACTTGAATTTTCCAGACCCGTGGTTTAAGGGTAAACACGAAGAAAACCGTTTTGTCCGAAGTGAAACTTTTGAATTACTGTCAACACGACTTGTGCCAAATGGTGAATTGTGGCTGACCACCGACCACCCGCCGTATTATGATTTTGCGCTCGAGCAAGCGGCTAGTACAGGTTTATTTGATATTATTCCCGCCGAACCGCCACAAGCTGCCCTACAAACCAAGTACGCGATGCGTTGGCAAGCTCAGGGCTTAAATATTCATCATGCTCGGTTTAAGGTCAAAGAAGCCTCAAAAAAAGAATTTGCTCGACTCGAAATTACAAAGGAAAAAATTATGCCGCACGCACAATTAACTGGGAATTTGCCAAACAAACCACTCGAGAAAGTCGTGGCGCAGTTTTCTGACTGCACTGTGATTCTCCTCGAATCCTTCACTCGAGAAAACCGTTTAATTATACTGGCTCGAGTCGAAGAACCTGATTACGCCCAAGAATTGTTAATCAGTGTTGCTAAGAACGAAGACGAACGGGTGATTGCACAACTCGAATCCTTTGGTCAGCCGCTCATCACTTCGGGAGTCAAAAAATCGATTGGTGTGGTGGCAGACTGGCTCGAGACGCAAGGCATGAGTGTGGTTAGGCGAGCATATTAAATCGGTTTTTGATACAACGCTGGTTCGGAAATATTTTAGGCTGCCTTCGCCCCAAGATTTAGCATCTCCTGAAAGTCACTCCTGAATTTATCAAGGCTCACTTCCACAGCAATAAACGATTTGGCTTTACGCAAGAAGTCCAAGGATTAGGGTTTCATCTGCGTCAGCATTCGCGGGAATGGAATCACTTCTCACAAATGCGGCACACCACAAATCCACTCGAGACCAAGCCCAAAACCACTGTGCGGCACAGAACCGCAGGATGTAGTTTACAATTTTTAAGTTATTCGATGTGCTTCAAGTACCCGAGCGACTTGTAAGAGTTTTGCATAACTGACATTTTGATACGAACTTGCTTCATCTTTTTGAACTTGTTGTGCGGTCACTCCAAGGGCTGAAGCCAAACTTTTTTGGGTTAAACCAACAGCAACACGGGTTTGAATTAAACGCATTGGCAATTGCTCGAGTTCAACAACATCCACCAAAGGTTGGTGATTCATTTTAAGCGCTTCAAAAGCCAGTATTTCATCGGTTAAATCCTCAAGTTGTGCCAGCAGTGAATCTCGTTGTGCTTTTACTAGAATCACATCACCTTGTGGTGGACGAGCATCAAAATCTGCAAGGGCATCGGCAAATCGCCGACGATTAGCTCGAGTGATCTTGTACTCTCGTTGGTTACGAATCATATTGACCTCCAAACGGATAAATCGAGTCGAATAATACCTTTGGGTTTTCCCTGACGGTCTTCTTGAAAAAATAAGATAAATGGTTTTCCATCTCGAGTGGCTGGCAGGGTCATCAGGAATAGCTCACCACCAAATTTGGCTTTCATAGCGCTGCGTTTCTTAGAAAAATCTATCAGCACAGGGTCAATTAGCTTGCTGCTGACGCAATCTGGATTCCAGCAAGCATCAAAGTCGTTAGGGTGAAGTTCGGCTGTGACAAAACTACCATCTATAAAAATCTCTAAACAACCAGCCAAAGCCAAGTTATACCAAATTGTGTTAATCAGTCGCGTATTTTGACTGATTAACCGACTAAAAGGAGTAACAACGAAACGAAATTAACGTTTTAACGACAATTTGACCGCTTTTTGGTCAAATAAGAGTGATTAAGTTAATTTCGTATTATTTACGGCAAGGGCTAATCCCTCGAGCAACTTTTGACGGTGGGCAGTTACGCCAAACCGCATTTCAAACTCAGACCAAGTGGTGATGTGAATTCCAGCAGGCAAATTGCCATTTGGCATGAACGGCGGAATCATAAATATAGTGTAGCAGAGCAAAACAATAAACACAACTCAAGGGTTGTCTTAATAATTTTGAACACCTTCAAAGAGAAAGCTGTTTCACAATCTCCCTAGCAGCCTCGATTGGCTCAAAGACAGAAGTATCTATTGTCATTTTTGTACCCAAAATTTCAGCGTTTAAATCAGTGTTCGCCAGTGCCGAAGCCAGACCAGTCAAGCTCGAGATTTTCCAATTTTTGCGCTCTGGGCTTTGCACACGCTGCTCGAGAATACTTGGTGGGCAATAAAGTTTAACAAACGCCACCTCTCCACCGTTTTGTTTAATAGCAGCAAGGTAGCGCTGAACCGATACAGCAGAGTCCTTTGAAAACCAAAACGTAAAAATCAAATCTACATTGTTCTTGGCGGCTCGAGCCAACGCATCGGCTCGTAAAAAACGCACATACTCGAGGTAATCTGGTGTGCCAAAATCAAAGACTGATTTAGCAAGGTCAACCGTCAAGTGATTGTGAAAAAGCCGATACCCCGCTAAAACCGCGAGTTCCCGAGCCACCGTCAGTTTGCCTGTGCCAGGAGCGCCATATAGGAAAATGAGCTTCACAAATTTGCCTTTTCTCGAACAATTTGCACATCTGAAATTTTCAAAACTGTGGCGCTTAAATCATCACTATTTGCCATTACAAATTCTTCAACCTGGACGGGATATTTTCGACGCATTTCACGCAACACCCAACTAATAGCCTTGGTAATATACTTATTCTTGTGTGCAACATGACTTAAAAGCAATGGAAACACATCTTCAGGCGATAAGTAAACAGAATTCTTTCCTGTGTAATGAACTGTAGAAACAATAGATGTACGAATTTTCCAAATGTTACTGCTGTTATTTAACTCGATTAGATAAGGTAATACTTGTTTTGGTTCGCGTTCAGCTAAACACGATAAAATATACGAAAATTCATCGCAATGCCCCCAGTTTTCAACCCGTTCAATCCAATCTTTAATCGTAGCAAATGCTGTTGGCGTAACTTTCAGACCTTGGCAACGGTAATGAAACAGTGCCACAGCCATCACCTCGTAATAAGGAGAGTTACGCCAAATAAAATCCCAAACCTCGAGTCTCTGACCTTCATTCAATTGAGCCAACGAAAAATCCTTTGTCGCAGCCTGTTTAAGAATTGGAACTCGAACAGCTAGAAACTCAAGACTGGAATTCTTATCGTCCTTTGCAGCCTGACTACGCTTTGGAGAACCTAATGCTCTCAAAGAATCTGTGAGCAGCACTAAATAAGTCTCGAGTTCAAGTTTCGTCATATTAACCAAATTCTAAGGTTTCATCCGCGTCAGCATTCGTGGGAACGGAATCACTTCGCGTAAATGCGGCACACCACAAATCCATGCCACGGTTCGCTCGAGTCCTAGCCCAAAACCACTGTGCGGCACAGAACCATATTTGCGTAAATCCAAATACCAATCAAATGGCTCGAGCGGCAGGTCATGCTCGAGAATACGGGCTTTGAGTAAGTCATAGTCGTGAATGCGCTCAGACCCGCCAATAATCTCGCCATACCCTTCTGGGGCAATCATGTCGTTGCAGGCTGCCAAGCGCGGGTCGTGGGCTTGTGGCTGCATATAAAAGGCTTTGATGGCGGCTGGGTAACTGTGAATCATCACTGGACGGTCAAAGTACGAACCGACAATCGTTTCGTGTGGCGCACCAAAATCATCACCCCAAATTACTGGTTGGGTATCGGCTGCGACATTTTCGGGTAAGTTGCCGCTCGAGATGGCTTTGGCGATTAAGTCTATCGCTTCGGTGTAGCTTACCCGTGGGAAATTGCCAGCCGCGCTTGGCTCGAGCTTAGTTGTATCGCGCTCGAGCATCTCGAGTTCGGTTTTTCGCTCCTCGAGTGAGCGCCCGACAAGGTAACTCACAAAATCTTCTTGGAGGCGCATATTGTCTTCCCAGTCGTTGTAGGCAACTTCGGGTTCAATCATCCAAAACTCGAGTAGATGCCTGCGGGTTTTGCTTTTTTCGGCGCGAAAGGTCGGTCCAAAGGTGTAGACTTTACCGTGTGCCATTGCCCCAGCT
>JANNEE010000220.1:0-4464 GCA_031388325.1 Deinococcales bacterium | reverse complement strand
ACCGTAGGTTTAACATTGGCTGGCAATCCAAAACGCCGTAGTGTTTATGGTAAGACTCGAGCCGAAGTAGCCCGAAAACTCGAGGAGCTAACAACCCAGTTTAATTACGGCACACTGCTCGAGCCTGATAAACGCACCGTAAAAGCATTTGGTCAGCAGTGGCTCGAGATGAAAGTGTCCGGTGGTATCAGCAGCAAAACCAAAATGGATTACGAATATGAACTTGGTAAAACCGATCTGACTATTGGTGCTTTGAGATTACAAGACGTTAAACCAGTCCACATTCGGGAAGTGCTTAAAAGACTCGAGCTTGACCAGGCATCACCCAGAACACGGGCTAAGGTACTCGAGCGATTAAATTGCGTATTTACCGAAGCCATTGCCCTCGAGTTAATCCATAAGAACCCATGTGCCGCCGTTAAGTTCCAAGCCCCACTAAGTGAACCGATTGGGCGCAGCCTCGAGTTGGAAGAGGTCACAGCGCTTTTAGCGGTGGTTAAAGGTGATTACTGGGAAGTCTTTATACGCTTGTGTTTGAACATGGGTTTACGAAAGGGTGAGGCTCTGGCTTTGCAATGGGCTGACATTGACTTCAAAACCAGTACCGTAAAAATCAGCAAGTCGTTTAGTAAGTTCGGTGGCGGTGGCAAGATGGGTCCAACCAAAGGACGGAGAAACCGAGTTATTCCCTTGCCTCCATCTATGGCTAAGTTGTTACTTGACCAAGCCGAGCAATGGGATTTTGATAAGCACCCAGAGCATAAGAAGCTGTTTTTGATTGGGGCTGATAAACCACTGAACCCAAGTAGCCCAAACCATGCCATGAAAAAACTTTGTGTTAAAGCAGGTGTAAAACCGTGCAGAGTCCATGATTTACGACACACTTACGGGTCTTTGGCTTTACGGGCTGGCACACCACTCGAGTTGGTCAGTGAACGTATGGGGCATTCAAATCCGACTGTGACCCTGAACATTTACAGGCATCTGCTCGAGGATGAACGCCGTTCGCATATTTACGACATCGAAGAGATGCTCAGTCCTTTGGCGGGGTTCTCAAAGTCTGCTGCGGTCAAACTGCGGTCAAATGCAAGAACGGCGGTCAACTAATGACTGCCGTTCCTGTGTCTATCACTTGGTGGAGGTGGAGGGATTCGAACCCACGACATCCTGCTTGCAAAGCAGGCGCTCTCCCTCTGAGCTACACCCCCAAGCGCTCGAGGATAGTAACAGACGCGCTAGATTACGTCAAGGGGTGCTTTTGCCCAAGATGCTATTTCTCAAACTAATTTCGGCGGCATAGACGGGTTTTATGCCAGATGTGGTTTGCACCAGCAGCGCTCCACTGGGGTCTAGGTCTAGGGCTATTCCCGTCCAAGAATTGCCGTTTGGCTCGAGAATTATCACTTCACATCCTAAATTATTGGCATGGCTTTTCCAGCTTTGCAAAGCAAACTCGGGGGTTTCCAAGAACTTTTGGTAAGCTATTTTTAGGTTTGCAATACAAGTTTTTAATAAATTTTTGCGGTTGATTGGGGCAAATTCTTCGAGTGCCGCAGCGTTTAATTCGGGTGGAAATTCTTGGCAGCGCACATTGATTCCAATACCAAGTAACACAAATGCGGCTGCGCCTGCTTCAATTCTGGTCTCGAGCAGAATGCCGCAAAGTTTACGCCCGTCAAGCGTCAGTAGGTCGTTGCTCCACTTTAATTGGGTCTCAATACCCGTATTTTCTTTGATGCTTCTAGCCATCGCCGCCCCAACCAGAAGCGGTAACAAACCAAGTTTTGAAAGTGCCACTTGGGGTCTGAGTAAGACCGTGAAATACAATCCCGAAGCTGGTGCGCTGTGCCAGAGTTTATTGCGCCTGCCGCGTCCTGCGGTTTGGGCTTCAGCGAGTAAAATACTAAATTCTGGCGCACCCGCTAGGGCTTGTTGCCGCATTTCATCCATGGTGCTGCCAACCGAGATTCGGTACTGCACACCCTCAAGCATTGGCAAATCATCGTCTGGCATAGAACTCCAATTGTCTTGCATCCTCTCGCACTATAAACCGAATCAGTTGGGCTTCTGGAATTTCTTCGAGTAATGCCTCACCCCATTCAATCACGACCGCAAAGGCAGTCTCGAGGTACTCAGCTAAACCCATCTGCCAGAGTTTTTTAGCATCCACAAGTCGGTAGGCATCGATATGAACCAAAACCCCTTGAGGCGTTTGGTATTGATGAATATAAGTATAAGTTGGACTCGAGACTGGACTGGTTGCCCCAAGCCCACGCGCCAAGCCTTTGACAAAGGTGGTTTTTCCTGCCCCCATGACCCCGCTTAAAATCAATACCGAACCCACCCCCAGTTGCTGGGCAAAGCCAGCCGCATAGTCTTCTAGGTCTTCGGCAGTTTTGAAAACAATCTTCATTAGCGCAAATTACCATGCTCGATAATCAAAGCCACTAATTGGTCTTACCAAAATGCTTGTCACACCGCTCTTACAGTCCAAACTATTTTGGCGTGCTTAAAACACTGCTAAAAGCCGAGCTATTGTTGGCAAGCAATACCATTCTAATTTGTGACCGAATAAGAACTAAGCCGTTTCTAGCAGATTTCTATAAAATTCAATTGATGTATACTCTCGAGAATGGATTAGAGACCTTCATGCTCAACCATGCTAGATTTAGCCAAGAATAACGCCAAGAGTTCGTACAATACATAAACGGCTTCAATATCGAGATTATTATTTATGGAAACAGACCAAATCAGCACATCAGAACTCAATCAAAAGGCTTGGGAGGCTCGTTTAGACGACTGGCAAATTTGTCTGAGTTTTAGTGAACAAGCCCTAAGACAAGCATTAGAAGAATCAAACGAATTGCAAATGGGTTATGCACTGCGAACACTGGCTTTTGTTGACCGCAATCAATCTAATTTAAGTCAAGCCCTCAGCCGTTTATCGCAAGCCCTCGAGATTGCCGAGAAGTACAAGGATTTAGAGCTTCAACGCGACATTCTCAATTTTTTGGCAGCCACCTATGCAACCATGGGCAATATGCAGTCAGCTTTGGGATACACGCAAACTGCCTTAAAAATCAATCAGGAACTCAAGGATGTTGGCGGACAAGTCAGTAATTTAATTAACCTTGGCAACATTTTCCAATCCTTAGGGCGCTTTAGCGAAGCCGAATCGGTTTGTTTAGAAGCCATCGAACAAGCTGCTCTGATTCCAGACCTGCGCCGTGTCTCCGAAGCCCGAGGCAACTTGGCATTGGCTTATCTTAAACTAGAACGCTTTCAGGATGCCGTCAGTGCCTCACGGCAAGCATTACAGTCTGCCCAAGAATTAAAACTGACCCAGTTGGCAACTCGAGTCCAAGTCAATTTAGCCGAAGCGCTAGCGTATCTTGGCGAGTTTGCCGAAGCCTTGGCACTGCTACGTTCCGCCGAAAAGGTTTTTGTCGAAAACGATATTTTTGAAGGAATTGTCCATTGCCGCTTGTACTTGGGGCTGATTTTTATTCGCCAAGAACTGGTCAGTCAAGCCATTGCCAGTTTAGAATCTGGTTTAGCCTTGTGTAAAACCCACGGCTTAAAAGACCTTGAAGCCGAGTTTCATCAACGAATTTCTGAGGCACACGAACACAACCAACATTTTGAATTCGCCTTAAAGCACCATAAAATTTTTCATCAAATCGAACGCGAAGTGCGCCAGTTAGATACCGAACGCCAACTGAATGCAATTAGCGCCCAACGTGAATTAGACCGCGCCAGAGCCGAAGCCGACTTGGAGCGAATGCGCCGCGTTGAATTGGGGCATTTGGTCGGTCAACTCGAGTGGCAAGCCATAAGTGACCCTTTAACCGGATTATACAATCGGCGCTACCTAGAAACACAACTCGAGAAGTCGTTTATTGAAGCCAAAATAGAAGCTAAACCACTATCGGTGGCGATGCTTGACATTGACAGTTTTAAGCAAGTCAACGATACATTTGGACATGGAGTCGGCGATGAGGTCTTAAAAATTATGGCTAAACTCGCCAAAGACAGTTTACGGACAGGCGATATTGCGGCTCGTTATGGCGGAGAAGAATTTGCCTTAGTAATTCACACCAGCCTAGATAAAGCCACTCGAGCCTGTGAACGTCTTCGTATTCGGGTCGAAACCTACCCTTGGGATGAAATTCATGCTGAATTGCAAGTTACCATTACGGTTGGTGTTTGTGCCGACACAGACTTAGAAAATCACGAAAAAATGCTGAATGTTGCCGATGAAAAACTTTATGTTGGCAAACGCAGTGGCAAAAACCAAGTCCAAGCCTAACCACTAAAGAACTGTCCGAAAATAAAATCCATGAATCGTTGGGCGGGGCATGCCTCGCCCCATAGGCAACAACATAAGCTTCTAACTGCTTCTAACTTATGCACGGAATTTGGTTTTACTCGTCGTCTCCGCATCGAAATAACTGTTGTAATCGC
>JANNEE010000203.1:0-2933 GCA_031388325.1 Deinococcales bacterium | reverse complement strand
ACGATTAGCTGTCTTACCAAAGTAAGCCTAAACTAAAATACACCCCGCCAATTTTGGCGGGGTGTATTTTTTTAACTCGAGACTTGCACCCCTTTCCAAAAAGCCAGCCGTCCTGTAATTTGCTTGGCGGCATCTTTGGGGCTTGGGTAGTACCACGCCGCATCAGGATTGGTCTTACCGCCGACCTCGAGGGTGTGATAACTGGCTATCCCTTTCCACGGACAGGTCGTTTGGGTACTCGAGGGGCGCAGATACTCGGACTTGACACTTGAAAAAAGGAAATAGTGGTTTCCTTCAACCACAACTGTGTTTGATGATTCTGCAATCACAACGCCGTTCCAAATGGCTTTCATGGTTTTATTCTGCGCTTTTTACAGCTATAAAGCTGTGCTTCGGCTTACGAAAAGTCTGGGCGTAGTTTTTCCCACTTGGTTTGTTCTTTGCCCTCGAGCCTGACCCCGAGCAGTTGTATCAGGGCATTTAGGTCATCCCAAAAAACCTGTGGCAATAAAAGCAGGGCATCTCGAGAAATCATCACACTTTTATCTTCTAAACTGGCTTGGTCATCGGTTTCTAAGACCGTAATTTTATATTCCGACTCGAGTTTTTGAATCCCAATCGTGCTGTCGCGCTCGCCAAGCAGTAACACCGCCTCGTACTGACCACGCCAGCGATGATACAAATGATTGCTTGTGCCTAAGTTACTTGTGCCAAGAACCCTCGAGAAAAACGGGGTGCGCCCCGTCGCCACCCAAGCGGCAAGTTCGGTCAGTGGCTCGAGTCCAAAACGAATTGGGTTGCTGCACGATAAGTTCAGTGGGGCTTCTAAGCCAATCTCGAGTAGAAGTGTGCCGTGCATCTCCCACAGGTCAGCAATTTTCCAAGGGCTGTCTTCTCTGGTCAGCAACCTGAGTTTATACTCGGCGGCTTCACTGGGAATAAAATGCACTCCTGCCATCATTGCCCAAGTATATCGTAAACTGCACAGATGGGTTGGTTACAAAACTTTTTTTTCTCGAGTCCTTGGGGTTGGATTTCTTCGATCATCACTATTATTTGCTTGATTCATGCCTTGTCACGCCGAGCCGATTTTTACTGGTTTTTTATCATCTTGTTTATTCCCTACCTTGGGTCATTGTTTTATTTTTTTGCCTATGTCCTACCAGAATTGCGTCGAGCCAATTTCGGGGCGGCTTTTGAGACCCTTAAACCCGTTTCAATGCGGGTTCGTGACCTTGAAAAACAACTTGAAGATGTGGATACTGCCCAAAACCGTATTGCTCTAGCCGTCGCCTACCGAGAATCTGGTCAGTTTGAAAAAGCCGAGGGCTTACTCGAGCAGACCCGCCAAGGGGTCTACCGCAATGATGCCCATATGACCTTTGACTTAGCCAGCATCAAATTTGGGCTAAATAAACCCCTACAAGCCGAAGATTTACTCGTAGAACTCTTGCCCAACGCCCCAGAAGAACTTCGTGGGGTGGCTCGAGTTTTACTGGGTCGAATTTTAGAGCAACGCCAAGCCTACCCCGAAGCCGAAAACCTCTACCGTGCCGCCCTTGGGGTGCGTGGTGAAGAACCGCGTTATCGTCTTGCCAGTGTACTCTTTGCCCAAAATAAGACCGAGGAAGCCCAAACCGTACTGCGCGAACTCGAGCGAAACCAAAAACGGGCTGCACCGCAGTACCGAAATCAGGAACGTGAATGGTTTGAAGCGGCTAAAAAACTACAAAAATAAATGGGACAACTAAAGCCGCTGGCAGTGTTACTTTATGCCCATGAAAAGCGCTCCGCAGGTTGGTGAAAACCCAGATAAAGGCAAAGCTGTCCAAGCCATGTTTGATTCGATTGCCTCGCGCTACGACCTCCTCAACCGTGTGCTTTCGATGGGTGTGGACAAGGGCTGGCGGGTGGCGGCTGCCAAAGAAGTTCTGGGGAATAATCCAAAAAGTATCCTCGATATTGCCACTGGAACAGGCGACTTTGCGATAGCGATTCAAAAACTTGCCCCAAATGCAAAAGTGACAGGTTCGGATTTTGCCCCAAAAATGCTTGAAATTGCTCGAGTCAAAGCCAAAGCCTTAAACCTTGAGATTCCATTTGAACAAGGTGATGCCCTCGCCCTACCGTATGCCGATTCGAGTTTTGAAGCGGTTTCGTGTTCGTTTGGCTTTCGCAATTTTGCCGATTTTAGGCAGGGACTTACAGAATTTCACCGCGTGTTGAGGGTTGGTGGGCGTTGTGTGATTCTCGAGTTTCCACCACCTCCAGAGAATCTGTTAGGGCAAGCCTATACCGTGTACTTTAAGCATATTTTGCCGTTTATTGGTGGAGTCATTTCAGGCAAACCAGAAGCCTATAAGTACCTACCTGAAAGTGTGATTGCTTTCCCAAAACCAGAAATCTTGGCTGCCCTGATGAAGGAAGTTGGTTTTGAAACGCGCTACACCGTCCTTACGGCTGGACTGGCTGCGATTCATGTTGGGGTAAAAAAGCTCTGAGCCATGAGCTATGGGCTTTGAAGGTAAAAAGGTTAAAAGGTTTTTACCTTCGCCCTTCGCTTTTTGCCTTTCGCCTCTTTTTGTTCTAAGCTCAGTCTATGGAAGGTCAGCATCTTGTGGATATTTCGGTGGAGGTGGTGTATTCCCCTGCCCATTCAACCGAAACCCGTTTGGTTTATGTGTATTTTATTACGATGCACAATCGTGGAATGCAAAGCGCTCAGTTATTGCGGCGACACTTTTTTATTAGGGATGCCCAAGGTTTTGAACAAGAAATAGAAGGCGAAGGCGTGGTTGGCGAACAACCAATCATTGCTGTCGGGCAGACATATCGCTATCACAGCATTGTTCCAATTCAAAATCCGCCTGGTTCAATGCGTGGCTATTACACTTTTATTGCGGCTGATGGCGCGATTTTTCAAGCTGAACTGC
>JANNEE010000192.1:0-5956 GCA_031388325.1 Deinococcales bacterium | reverse complement strand
GGCTGGGTAGTAAACAATATACGGAAATGGCAGGTACTCGAGAATCGGTCTGAGCCAAGCGGGGTAAAATTCTAGGGGTGCAAAACTGCCAGAAAGCATGATGCTTAAAATAAAATACAGTTCGTCTAGGGCGGTGGCATTCTCGAGCCAGAAGCAGCATAGCCCGACACAATAAGCAATTAAAAACCGCACCGCAAAGGCAAGGCTAATCGCCAGTAAAAATACCAGTAAGTGCGGAATACTCGAGACCAGTTTAGTACCAGGTATCAGCAGTACACCAATCGCCGCCACCACAACTAAAAAAGGTCCGCGTACAAAGCGTTCAGTGATGTGCTGCATAAAGTATTCCCAGAACGGGTTAAGTGGGCGCAGCAGTTTGTTGCTAAATGTGCCTTGGCGAATCGCAAAGTCCATTTCCCAAGCCACCCAAGCCACCACCAATTGCCCAGAAAGCCAAGCCGCTAAAAAGTACGAGGCAAAATCACTGCTCGAGAATCCGTTCAGTGTGCCGCCTTCAGCTTCGGCTTTGCCAATCCAGACTGCCATCATGATTAAAGGAATTGTGCCGGACAGCATCCAAATCAGGATTTCAGCACGGTAGATGGTCATGTGCGATAACCATGCGGCAAAAAGGGCTTTGAATTTGCGCCAAATTTGCTTCATCTGTTTGCCTCGGCTTGGGTAAAGAGTTGTCCAATGATTTCTTCTATCGGTGGGTCTTCGATGGTGATGTCGGCAATTGGTAACTCTGCCAGTAACTGGGCGGCACGGCTCGAGACTTCGTTTCTGGGAACACTTAACTCGGCATTAAACCCCTCGAGTTTAAGGATTGTTCCGTACTGCTCGAGCAGATTTTTATTGGCGGTTTCGAGCAGTTGGAGTTTTATAATTTTGGCTGGGCTGGCGGTCTCGAGTAAGGCACTTAAGTCGCCATCAAAAACAATTCTGCCTTTGTCCACAATAATAATGCGTTTGCAAAGGGCGGTCACATCTGCCATGTAATGACTGGTTAAAATCACGGTGGCGTTAAATCTTTGGTTGTACTCAGCGATAAATTCCCTGATTTTAACCTGCATGTTGACATCTAAACCAATTGTCGGTTCGTCCAAAAATAAGACTTTGGGTTTGTGCAACAACGCTGCTGCCAATTCGCATTTCATACGTTCCCCAAGCGATAACTTGCGGACTTGTTTTTTGAGGACATCTTCTAAACCAAGTAAATCAGTGAATTCCTGCATTGTGGTTTTATAGTCCGAATCCGAGATTTCATAAATCGCTTGGTTGACCAAAAAACTATCCAGCGCAGGTAAATCCCACATCAGTTGCTGCTTTTGACCCATGATTAAGGTAATGGTTTTAAGAAAATTAGTTTTGCGTTCAAACGGCACATACCCCGCCACTCGAGCCGAGCCGCCTGTCGGATGCAGTAAACCCGACAGAATTTTTAGGGTCGTGGTTTTACCCGCCCCGTTTGCTCCTAAAAACCCGACCATCTCGCCGCTTTCTATTCTAAAATTCACGTTATTGACGGCTTTAACCAATTTGGTCTGACGTTTGAAAAAACTTTTTAGACTGCCTGCTAAGCCGGGTTCTTTTTCGGCGACGGTGTAGTGTTTCTCGAGATTTATAACTTCAATCATGCGCTTAATAGCTTAACGCATCTTGACACGGGCGATACGGTTTGATACCCTCTGCACTCGGACGTGAGTCCGTTTGGAAATGCCGCTCTAGCTCAATCCGGTAGAGCACCCGATTTGTAATCGGAAGGTTGTCGGTTCAATTCCGATGGGCGGCTCCAAAACTCGAGGGTCTTAACCTCCTTGAGTCTGTGGTGAGCGGGTAGGTGGCCGAGTGGTTAAAGGCGACAGACTGTAAATCTGTTCTCGAGAGGGTACGGTGGTTCGAATCCACCCCTGCCCACCACAGTCCGGAGGCTAAAAGCCTCCGGTTTTTTTTATAGCCCTGACTTTGCAACTTCTTTGCTTTTGGTATCGTAATAAGTTCTTGAGGCTTTTCGATGATAAACGCAGGTACACCAATGATAAACGCAACACATTCGGTACTAAAGGCAGTCACCCCTGCTGCTTTGGACATCACCCGTGCCTTGTTTCTCGAGGTACAACGACATTTGCAAGTTCAGCATCTGGCGGTTTTGGTGGCAGACACCACCCATACCCTTTGGACACATCATGCCAGTGGTTGGTTTACCCACCTTCGCAGTCATGGTGTGCCAGAAGGTGTGGGTTTGAGTTGGTTGACCTTAAATGCCAAGACCCTACAAGTTTTTTCTAATCCTTCGCAGCATCCGAGTGTTTTTAGTCCAGAACCCAATGACCAAACCAAGCAAATTCAGGTTTCTGTGCCGTTTTTAAGTCATGAGCAGCCACTCGGGGTACTGCATATTTTACGTCATTCAACCCAACCTTTCCAGAAACACGATTTACTCTGGCTGACAGAGCAAAGCCAAGCCATTGCCCAACCACTCGAGACTGCTTTAAGGACAGAAGAACAATTTGGGCAAGCCTTAGCCAATCATCCAATGGGGTGCTTGGTCACAGATTTTGCCGTATACCTTGGCGAACCGCAACCGATTGCCCAAGCCATCGCCTGGGCAACCATACTACCCAAATCCAGTCCAAATCAGTTGCCGCTCGAGACTCGCTTGGCACTCAAACAGCAGCATTGTCGGTTTGATGGCACTGGCACACCCGCCTTAGCGGGTTCGAGCATCAGCATCAGCGCTCGGATTGTACAAGTGGTTATGGCGTACACCCAGCAACTCGAGCAGGGTTTGGTGGTTGCCGATGCCTTGGCTGCCTTGCGCCGTGAGGCAGGTTGGAAGTTAGACCCATTGTTGGTTCATGCCTTAGAACAGTATTTGAGATGAGGGCTATTAAGTACCTCACGCTTTCATTTTAGAATTTCTAGAAAAATCTCAATTCTGTCATTTCAGCGTGAGGTACACCGTCCTTACTCCTGTTAGTCGCAAAATGTTTTAGGAAAAACACCTAAAACATTTCGGGGATGTAATTAGCTGCTATTGGGGATAACATTTAACCCGATTTCCATAAAACCCGTTTGCGAAAAGTACGACGCAGATTATGTAAACCACAAGCATTGACCATCAACAAATGTGGCACAGTTATGGGCATTAAAGAAAAACTGAGCCTAAAAACTCAGACTCGAGTCTAATTTTACATTGGAGCAGTCACCGACAGGGTTGCATTTGCACTGCTGATAGCACCGACAGAATTACTGACCACCACATGGAAAACCGCAAAGTTATCTTGGCTGGTTGCAGATGCAATTGTATAACTCGAGTTGTTTGCGCTGGGAATTAGCACCGAGTTGCGAAACCATTGGTATGAGAGTGGAGTTGTGCCACTGGCTGTGACACTAAATGTGACTGGCATTCCAAGAAATACAGTTTGCGAACTTGGTTGTTGGGTAATCGAAGGGTCTGGAGCAGCTGTTACAGTCAAGGTAGCAGCAGCACTGGTAACACTGCCAGCCAAGTTGGTAATCACAACCGTAAATTGTGCGCCATTATCGGCATTATTCACGGCTGAAATACCGTAGAAAGGATTGGTTGCACCGACAATCAAGACTCCGTTTCTGTACCACTGAAAGCTCAGCGCTGTAGGGCTGTTGATGCTGACTCCAAAGGTAGCACTTTGTCCGACTGGTCGGCTTAGACTGATTGGCTGGGCTGTGATAATCGGAATCGCTCCTGGTGTGGCTAAAACAGTCAAGGTTGCAGCAAAACTGGTCACGCTACCACCAAGGTTGGTCAAGACAACTGTGAAAACTGCGCTATTATCAGATAGAACAGTAGGGTTAAGCGAGTATGTGCTGGCAGTTGCATTGGGGATTAAAACAGCATTGCGAAACCATTGATACGACTCTGGGCTGTTGCTCGAGACCGAGATTACAAAATTGGCTGGGCTGCCGACAAGCACTGTTTTACTACTTGGCTGCGATAAGATAACTGGCTTTTTGTTGACGATCACATCGCTCAAGACTAAACAAGTTGCCAAGGTTGTATCGACACTCAGGTTAGTCACTTGTACAGCATTTGATTCTCGAGACGCGCCCTTGGTCGCAGTCAGTGTGGCAATTGCATTTTTCTTGACTGCCACACGAAAATTATTGGTATTGGAGATTGATGCTTTGGTATTTGCCCCTGAGTAATTAAAGCCTTGGCTCGAGACTATAAAACCATCGGTGATTGGTAAATTGGCAGTGTCCACCAAGCAACCATTGACAAACACCGTATTATAAATCTGGTCAGCGTTCCAAAACGAAAAATGGTTGACTGTACCTTCATAATAGCGGTCAACTGGTGTTCCTAAAAGCGCCGCACTGCCTTCTTCGACCCAGCCTCCAGTCTTTTCATCAAAGTAAAAAAGCGGTATTGTGGCTGGCAGATTGGTTTCACGACTGGCAGCTGGAATACGAATCGTGGCGGTTTTACCAAGCCCAAGATTGAGTTTATTGCCACTCGAGTCTTTGAGTTCGATGTTCAGCGCTCCAAAACTTTCAATCGGTTGTCCGTTTTGGGCGGTGTAATCGCCGGGCATACTCTGCGGATTAGCGGCTGGGTCAATCGGTGTGAGTTGGGCGGTAATGTTGCCGCTTGCCACTACGCCACTAGCATTGACTAAACTATTGGCACTCAAGGCAACTTGGGCAGATGAACTCGAGACACTGATAACAGCATTAGCATTGGCGGCAAAGGTGGTGCTGCTGGCAATTTTACTTAACACAACTTGGGTGTCGGTGATCTGGTTTTGAATCACTGCCACATTTCTAAATGCCAGCATATAACCAGTGGCTTCAAATTTGACAACGGCTTTGTCAGTTACAGCAACATTACTGAATGTAAAGCGACCGTCGCTATTGGTTATACTCGAGCTACTGCCAATAAGCACTTGAACATTGGCGAGTGGCAGGGCTGTATCCAGTGCTAAAACAATGCCAGTTATTGTGCCAACAGTTGGCGCGGTATTGCCATTACAGGCAGATAAAAACAAAGACATCCACAAAACCAACAATAAAACCTTTTTCATAGCCGCTCTCCTAAAAAATCAAAATACCAAGAATTTTGAATTGCACGATGGTTAAGAGAAACAGCCTACCCCCAGCAAATAAGGTTTGTTATTGGTGTTCGTTCATTACGGTAAAAATACAGAAACAGGCATTGGCTTATTGATAAGCGCGGTATCATCACCGAGTTGTCCAACATCATCATATCCCCATGCCAGCATTTTCCCATCGGATTTTAAGGCAAGCGAATGATACCCACCAGCTGAAATAGCGCTAATGCTTGTTGCGCTCGAAACAGAAACAGGAATAGGATTATTGGCGAGTGTTACATCATTACCTAATTGCCCTTTATCATCCTGTCCCCATGCAAACACAGTGTTATCAGATTTTAATGCAAGTGAAATTTCAGCACCGGCAGAAATGGCGGCAATACTTGTTGTACCTGAAATAGAAACAGGAGTCGGTTTATAGACAAGTGTAGCATCATCCCCTAATTGTCCATAATCATCTGATCCCCATGCCAGCATTGTGCCATCAGATTTACGCGCAAGCGAATGATCGCCACCGGCAGAAATGGCGGTAATAGCCGTTAGTCCCAAGACAGGTACGGGCGTGGTTTTATGGTTTAGGGCAGCGTCATCACCCAATTGTCCTTTACTATCCACTCCCCATGCCAACACAGTGTTATCGGATTTTAAGGCAAGCGAATGTTGACCACCGGCAGAAATAGCAATAATACCCGTTGCACCTAAGACGGGAACAGGCGTGGATATGGCGGTATTGACGCTACCATCTCCTATTTGTCCACCGCCGCTCCATCCCCATGCCAGCATTGTGCCATCGGATTTTAGTGCAAGCGAATGAAAATAACCCGCCGAAATAGCAATAATATTTGTTGCACCCAAAACAG
>JANNEE010000120.1:0-8627 GCA_031388325.1 Deinococcales bacterium | reverse complement strand
ACCCGAATCGAATTTGTTGCCCCAGATGCGCTTGCCGATAACATTTTAATTGTGGACAACCAAAATGTTTACAATTACTTATTTTTAACCAACCAAGTCACGATTTCAAAATCCACAACTGGCACAGAAGTTGGCGGATTTAACTTTAACCCCAGCCAATTAAACGACTTTAACGCCACTTTCCCTAAAGCCGACTTGAACTTTGAAGCTGTCAAAGCCGACACCACCCCAATCGGTAAGGCATGGCTGGTCGAAGCCACCCCAAAGAAAAAAGGTGACTTTGAATACTCGAGAATTAAGGTTTGGGTGCTGGATAATCCGGCTCGAGTTTACCGCTTCCAGAGTTTTGACGAAAAAAACACGATGCAGTTTGACATTCAAATTCCAGAGTGGAAAACCAACTTGAGCCTAAAAATAGCTGATTTGTGTAAATTGCCCCGAGATGCCGAAATTATTAAAAAAGGTAGTGGTCTAAAAAAGAACAACTGCAACCTTTGACCAAAAAAGCGGTCAAGCTATCGTTCTTGCTTCGCAAAATGTCTTTGAAACTCGCGTCATCTGTTCACTTTGCGTTGTCCAGTTGAACAAGTTAGAATGCGCTCTAAGCTCCATCTTCGGAGTTGTTCTAGGAGGATGTATGAAAAAAGCACTGGTTGGTTTAGCGGCTGCTGCCTTGGCTGTGTCAATGATGGCTTCGGCTCAAGATAAGAAATTATTAGCCTGTTTTACTTATATTGGACCAATTGGGGATATTGGTTGGACGTATGCCCATAATCAGGGGCGGTTACTGACCGAAAAAGCCATTCCAAATCTCGAGACCAAATACGTCGAGAGTGTTCCAGAAGGCAACGCGCTGCCGACGATAGATCGTTTGGTTTCGCAGGGTTGCAAAGTGATTTTTACCACCAGCTTTGGCTATATGGATCAAACACTCGAGGCGGCTGGTAAGTACCCTGATGTGATTTTTGCCCATGCTTCAGGTTTCAAGCGCGCGCCAAATATGCTGACCTACATGGCAGATTTTTACGAAGTCTATTACTTAAATGGCTTGATGGCTGGGGCATTGTCTAAGACTGGAAAACTCGGTTATGTGGCTGCGTTCCCCATTCCAGAGTTAAAACGCCACATTAGTGCTTTTGCGCTGGGCGCAAGGGCAGCCAACCCTAAAGCAACGGTCAATGTCAAATGGATTAACGCTTGGTTTGACCCTGCCAAAGCCAAAGAAGCCGCCGAAGCGCTGATGAGTGAAGGCAACGATGTGCTGGCTTTTACCGAAGATACGGCTACAGTTGTTTCTGTGGCTGGCAAAAAAGGCATCCCGAGCTTTGGGCATTACAGTCCGATGTACAAATTCGCCCCCGATACAGTGGTTTCTGGGCAAATTGTTCACTGGGAAAAAATTTACACCGATATTCTTAAAAAAGTCCTGAGTGGCGCGTACACCACCAAAAACTTACAAAACGTAGATTACTGGTGGTTGCTGCGAGAAAAGGCGGTTGAGTTAGGCGCAGAAGAAACCATGACGATTAACCCAAAATTTGTCGATGCTCTGAAAAAAGCCACCCTCAAAGTCGGTACACAAACTGTTTCGGTTTACAACCGTATTCTTGACTTAGAAAAGAAAATGTCGGTTGCTAAACCTACTTTTCATCCATTCCAAGGACCAATCCGTGACCGCAAAGGCATTTTACGCATCCCAGCAGGACGGGCTGCCAGTATCCTTGAATTAAACACCATGGGTTGGGTTGCCCCCGGTGTGGTTGGCGAAGTGGCAGACGAACCAAGCAAATAAATTATCTCTACTCGAGAAGCGCAAGGCATACCCTTGCGCTTTTTCTTTTTAGGTCTCCAATAAGATACATATAGTCTGTAGACGAATAGTCATCTTTTGGGCAAAGTGTAACCATATGCGCGAAGAATCGCTGGGTCAGCTTGGGAAAAATGTACGGGCAGTGCGTGAATCAAAGAATTTTTCACAAGAGATACTAGCCGAACTTTGTGGACTTCATAGAACTTATATTGGCGGTTTGGAACGTGGTGAGCGCAACATCAGTGTACTTGCGATTGTAAAAATCGCAAACGCATTAAATGTTACACCCAGTCAGTTACTCGAAAAAGTAGGTCGGTTATGATTTCACCTTATTTTGGATTAGAAGTGACGACTTGGAAACAAAAAACCTTAGAACTTATTGCTACTCATCCACTCATTAGCACTGAAATTTGCGAAGTGGTTTTAACGGCTTGGCAAGATATTTTTACATCCCAAATAGGTGCAGCTAAAGCCCAAATTGGTCAGGATATTTTCTTCACCCCACAAATTATGGCAACCCTAATTCAAGAATTGTCTGCCCTCGAGTTGCAACGCCGTTATCCAGATGTGTGGCGACGAGACCGAAGTAAAAACGAAAAAGACTTGGTGTACTTGCCTAATACTTACTATTCGATAGAAGTGAAAGCCTCCTCGAGTGCCAATGACATTTTTGGCAACCGAAGTTACGCGCAAATAAATACTGCTTCACAGAAATCCAAATCGGGTTTCTACATTGCCATCAATTTTGAAAAATTTGCTACCGATGCCCATGGTGATTTTGTTGTTTCGGAATCCAAAAAACCAAAAATCACCAACATTCGCTTTGGTTGGTTAGACCATACCGATTGGAAAGGACAAAAAGCACAAACGGGGCAACAAGCCTCATTAACGACTCAGGCTAAGCACAATAAACTTGTATCGGTGATGCCTTAAAATCTAGTTTCATCAAAAAGTGTTGTCTGGGTCATCAGGCTCTCGAGTCTGTTGGCAATAACCTCGCAGTACATTGGGTTAATTTCAAAACCAATAATCGCTCTTTGATTACGAAGTGCAACCTCTGCACATGTACCAGACCCCATAAAAGGATCGAGAATAGTTTGACCAACATTTGATGAAGCTCGGATAATTCGGTCAATGACCGCAATTGGAAATTGGGCTGGGTGGGCGGTTCGCTCCGTTGAACTGCGGTTTTTTCCAGAAGTGACTTTAGGAAATTGCCATACATCAGTTGGGTTTTTGCCAAGTGGATTGACTTTTATTTTGCCATTTTTTTTCTGATTTGGATACTTTACATTTGGGTCACGCACAGCATCTAAGTTAAATATGTACTCTTCTTGGTTTTTAACGAACCATAAAAATTTTTCGTTACGTGGTGAAAAAAACTTCTTACCAGCCACGCCAGCCCCGTAGTTCCAAACAATTTCCTGCATTAAAAAAAAAGGAATTACACTCCATAACAAATAAGGTAATGGAATTGCTTTGGCAGTATCTGGAAGACTGGTGTAACCCAAGTTAAGCCAAAATGTTCCGTTAGGTTTTGTAAGTCGGTACACTTCATAAATCCAAGTTTCGCACCATGTGATGTAATCACTTAAAGATAAGACCCGTTCGTATTCCTTGCCGATATTATATGGCGGTGAGGTTATTGTTAAATCTATAAGTTCGTAATTTAGCAATCTCATACCCTCGAGACAATCTTGATGATAAATCAGGCAGTTAGGAGCTTCAAAAAATGGCTTACCTAGTATTTTTCTGATTTCAACGACTTTTGAGTTTTGATGAAGTTGCGTCGCAATCATAATTGATACTTATAGTAGTCAAATGTGATTACAAAAGTCAAGGGATTTGCGAGCAATCTTTTATATTTCCACAATCCTAAACGGTTGTTCGCGCACCAAACCAGCTTCATCCGAAGCAAGTTCTAAAAGCGCTTCGCGTCCAACCCCCCCAGAACCACGCAGCACAATCGTTTCTAAGGTATCCAGATTAACCGTACATAAATTGCCACTAAAGACCGCACCAAGGTCTATGTACAAATGCTTTTCGACCCAAGTTGGCACAGCCAAAGGCGTATGCCCATGAATACTGCCAATCAGGTGTTTATCCATTTCAAAAGGACCTTCGTTGGGACGCGCCCAAAGCATCGAATCTGCCACGGTTTGGTAACGGTCTAGTAAAACGGGTGGTGCAGCATGAGAACACAAATAATGATTGTGGCTTTCAAAGGCTAAGCGGGTGCGTCTGATAAACTCGAGCAAGTCATCTGGAACATTACCGGGTCCAAAAAAACCGTATTCCCTGAAAAGCGCATTGCCACCGTTGCGTTGCCAATTAACAAATTCTTCTCGAGCCATTTTCAGCATGTTGGCATCACCGAGTTCTTGGGCAAGTCGGTCATATTCGGCGGCAGTCGAAAGCATACTTTCATGATTGCCACGCAGTAAAGTCACCCGCCCAGCATCATTTAATTCAAGCAATTGACGCACACAACCCCTCGAGTCTGGACCACGGTCAATTGCGTCACCTAAAAAAATAAATTGGGTATCGCTGGGGTAATAACGCACCGCCGCCTCGAGTAAATCAGCGCGTCCGTGCAAGTCTGGAATAACAATCAACATGGTAATAACAGTAGTTTAACAAATTTTCTGCCCATAGAGTGTCTATGGGCGACTACCAAGCGTTGTCTATGGTACGCGAAGCCACTACGCCAAAGATGGCTGCCAAGATAACCAACCAAATTACCCAGTCCCCAAAACGCACATAAAAGGTTTGGGTTTTCTCGAGTGCATATTTTGCCTCGAGTGCCAAGGACTGCTGAATCGGAGCGCGTTGTAAAACCTGCCCTAGGGGATTGATGACCGCCGTAATCCCAGTATTGCCAACCCGTAGCACATAACGTCCTGTTTCGATGGCGCGGAGTCTGCCCATCATAAAATGCTGCTCGATTCCCCAGGTGCGCCCAAACCAACCATCATTAGACACATTAACCAAGACTTGCGCCCCGTCTTGTACCCTTGCCCTCGCTACATCTGGAAAAACACTGTCATAACAAACATATGTGCCAAAACGCTCATTATCCAACTCGAGGGTACGGGTTTCAAATTTTAAGTCCATACCGCCAAAACTAGCCCCCAAGCCAAGCAAGGAAAAAATCGGATTGTAAATAAATGCCAGTTCACGCCGAAAAATATAAAACTCACCAAAAGGCACAAGGTGCTGCTTAGTAGATGTACCTAATAAAGTCCCGTTCTTAATGGCTGCCACAGCATTGACCCGTCCGCCTTGACGAAAATCGGCAACCCCCGAAATCAAACGCCCTAATTTGGGAGCATTGCTTAAACCATTCAAATTGGCAAGTTGCTCGAGGCTAAGCGCAGCTTCGGGATAAATAATGACCGTATTGGGATTTTTTGGTTTTGATAAATCCTTAAAAATTTCAAGGTCAGACTTACCACTGGGACGTGCCAAGCGCCCCAATGGGTCTATGTTGCCCTGCACCAATAAAGCATTTTGGTTTGGGGTACTCGGCGCTGGACGGGTTAGCCCAAAGACCAAACCCAAGACCAAGACTAACCCTGATACTGGCAACCAACGCCACTCGAGAAAGCCCAAAGCAGCAATACTGGCAGCCACTCCAAGCAGCACAAAACTCAGTAAATAGACCCCGCCAAACTGGGCTAACTGCGCTAACGGGGTATCTATTAAGGTATACCCAAAATTCCCCCACGGAAAAGACAAAGCACTCATGTTGGCACGAACATACTCGAGGATTAAAACCAGCATTGCCAGTACCCAAACTGTACCCAAGTGGGTTTTGGTCAACCGGTGCGCCAGCCATGCCATCGCTGCATTTAGAGCCGCTTCCGCCACCCATAAAAGCGGCATAATCACCCAGACAAAAGAACCAAAACTAAGCGAAAACGACTGCGGCAACCAAAATAAATGCACCGCCCAAAAGCCAAGCCAGCCAAAAAACCCGACTCGAGCCGCATTTTTAGCGGTCTGTTCTCGAGCCACCAAGTACAACAAGCCCGCCAGTGGCAAGACACTGAGCCAAGCCAATAAAAAAGGCAGGTGCAAAAAACCAGTCAGGACACCAGCCGCAAAAGCCAACCTTGCACTGAAGGTCATGGCTTTTGGAGTAGAACGCCAAGAAAAGGCTAAATCATCGCTACGCATAGCGGCAGGATAATAACATTCTAAGCATCCGTAAATATCACGTCTAGGCATTGGCAAATGTCACGTCTAGCAAAGATGAAAAAACTAAAGTAAACTAAGCGAATTGTGAGACTTGGTGTCATCAGCGACCTTCATGCAAATATCCATGCTTTACGCGCCGTATGGAAAAAATTTCAGGATTTACAGGTCAGCCAAATTGTTTGTCTAGGCGATTTAGTCGGATATGGTGCAACCCCAGACGAAGTGCTGCGTTTTTTGCGTGAACACGAAGTCAGTACCACCATGGGTTCAAGCGAAGCCCGTTTAGCCTTTGAACTCAATAACCGCCAAGTGCGTCAGGGCATTGCTGACCAAACCATCGAATGGAGCAGAACCCGTTTAAGCCCCGAAGACCTCAAATGGATGCGAGCCTTACCAATGACAGGCAAAATACAAACCAGTCACGGCAGGGTCCGCTTTATGCACGGACTCCCCGATGACCCAGATGCTCGAGTTGATATGGCAGATTCACAAAAAAACCTCAATGAACTGCTCGAGAAACTTAATTGCCAAATTTTTATTACCGGAGGCAGCCATGTCCCCGGTATGCGCGAAGTCAACCAAGGTTTTATCATCAATCCCGGAAGTGTTGGCTTAAGCCTCAACGGAGAACCCGGCGCGGACTGTGCGATTCTTGATTTTACTGGAGCAAAGTTACGAGTCGAACTCTTAAAAGTGAACTACAACTTACAAGCCGCCGCTTTTGACATTTTAACTTGGGATTTACCAAGTGTCATTGCTGATGTGATCAAAAATGGCACTGCAAAAAAATAAACCTGAGAATAGTTAATATGTATGGGTTAGAGAGTTTACTCTCCTCTTTTCTCTCATGTTTTTCTTTTATGCTACCGTATGACACAACGAATACTTTTTCTTTTGCTGGTCTTATGGGTCTCGAGTGCCACAGCCCAGAACCTGCCATTTACCCGAATCGAAAATGCTTTTGCTGGAAATCCTCATCCGAGTATTTTGCCAGTGCCGCAAAAAATAAAACTCGAGACTGGGTTTTTGGCACTAAAAGACCTAGGCATAAAACTCGAGGGCAATGCCCAAGAACTGGCTTGGGCGGTCAGGGATTTGAATACTGAAATGCAGATGCGCGGTTTTGATACGTTGCCTTTAACACCATCCTCGAGAACCATTCGGATTGGGACACTCGAGAATGCAGCGCTAAAAACCGAAGCCACGGCTCGAGGCTTAGTGCCGAACCGTGCTGAGGGCTACGGGCTTTGGGTGGACGGTTCGGGAATTGGTCTTGTTGGTTTTGATGCACTTGGCGCGTACCGAGGGGCGCAGAGTTTACGGCAGTTAATTCAAACAGATGGTTTTCAATTTGCCAGTATTTTAGATTATCCCAGTTTGCAAAACCGTATGGCGATGATTTATTTGGACAGTGCCAGCCAAGGGGTCAATGATATTCTTGTGCCGTTACTTGCCAAACTTAAATTTTCACACTTGCTGATTATGTGTAATTATGTGCGTTGGGACAGCACCAAAAACATTTGGCATCCCAATGGTGCAAGCAAAGATGAAGCGCGGCGGGTCGCCGAACTGATTCGCACCCACGGCATGAAAGCCATTCCCTTAATCGAAACGCCCGGACACGCCCAATGGTTTTTTTACAACAATCAAAACCGAGAACTGATGCAAGACCCAGATTCCAAAGACCCCTATGCTTATAACACTTTGGATGAACGGGTTTACAAAATTATTCTGCCGATTTTAGCCGAAGCAGTAGAAGTCTTCAAACCCGAATTTGTGCATATCGGACATGACGAAGTGGCAGCCAGAGACCGCTTTCCGGGTCGTCCAGATGGCATGGCGGTGGGACTAGGCAAACTCTTTGCTGACCATGCGGTGCGGCTACACTCGTACCTCAAAACCATGAAGGTTGGCACAATGATTTGGCATGATGTCGCCGCCACCGAGTCGCATCGCGAAACGATTTTGCCGCTTTTGCCAAAAGATATGGTGATTACCTACTGGAATTACAGCCCGAGTGCCGATTACCCTCTGCTCGAGTACATTCAAAAACAGGGTTTTCGTGCTGTTGGCTCGAGTTGGTTTTCGGGTAACAACCCCGAAAGCATGGCAAGCGCCGTGGCTCGAGTTGGGGCTTTTGGGGCATTGCAAACCCGTTGGAGTGGCTACTTTGGTAATAATACGCTACTTGATGGTCAGGTCGAGCAAGGTATAGCTTATTTGAATGCAGGCAATGCTTTCTGGAATACTACTGCCCCTATTCCCACCGACAGTGCCAGTCGTTACCGTGATGCTCGGTTTCCGTTAAAAATAGCACCCGTCGCAGGCAAACTCTTTAACTTGTCCAGCCTAGCCACTCGAGCCTTAACCGATACCGACGAAACCCAATGGATTGGGAAAGGCGCAGATACCGACTTATCCAGCTTACCGACAGGCAGCAATGTTCGACTTGGCGCATATGCCTTTGATATAAGTAGAAGCATCATGATGTGGGGCGCTCGTCCGCCATGCCAGAACCTACCAAAAAAAGTCAGTCTCGAGCTTGGTACAACCGCCAGCAGTCTGGCTTTTTTACACACCACAGGTTGGTTATCACCGCTGACCAGCCCACGCACCA
>JANNEE010000096.1:0-2713 GCA_031388325.1 Deinococcales bacterium | reverse complement strand
GGGATGGTCGCAGCACTGTTGTTGGCGTGACGCTCAATGCTGACCACAAATTTATCTGGCTCGAGTTTTAGGCGTTCGCTGGCAGCTTCGATAATTCGGGCGTTGGCTTGGTGTGGCACAATACGGTCTACTTCCTCGAGTTTCCAACCTGCATTTTCGACCACCCGTAAAATCGCTTCGGGCATAATGCGCGTGGCGAACTTAAAAACTTCGCGTCCGTTCTGCACTACAAATGGCTCGAGCGGTTCGCCGGTTGGTAAGCGTTTACCCAGTGCGCCAGAGTGCAAAAACTTTGCGCCGCTTCCGTCTGCACCCCAGTAAAATCCAGCAAAACCAAATCCGTCTGCTACGGTCTCGAGAATGGCTGCCCCTGCGCCGTCGCCAAACAGCACCGCCGTGTTGCGGTCATACCAATTGACGATTTTAGAAAAGGTTTCTGCCCCAATCACCAGCACTTTTTGACTTGTGCCAGCCATAATTTGGGCGCGAGCCACATTCAGGGCGTACACCCAGCCAGCGCAAGCAACCATGATGTCAAAGGCAGCCGCTTTTAAGCCAAATTGGGTCTGAACCAGCGCGGCGGTGCTTGGAAAGTAGGCATCGGGTGTGGCAGTGGCAACAATTACCAAGTCTATGTTCTCGAGTACCGCTTGCCCATGTTTTTTAACGAGGTTTTCGACGGCTCGAATCGCCAGATGACTGGTGAATTCGTCATCGGCAGCAATGTGCCTTGATTTTATACCGGTGCGGCTTTGAATCCATTCATCGGTGGTTTCTAAAGTCAGTTCTAAATCGGTGTTGAGTAAGACTTTTTGTGGTAAGTACGTGCCGATAGCGGTGATACCAACGTTCATAACTCGAGCCTAACACGACCAGTAACAAACGCTTGTACTTGAGGCGAATTTGTACGCAGTCTAATTTTGGCGACAACGGTTGCATTTGCCGTGAAATTCAATTTTGGCACTCAAAACTTCAAAGCCAGATAAAGTCTTGGCAGCAATCGGTCTTGGGTCTGGCAGACTGGCGAGTACATCAAAGACCTGTCCACAAGTATCGCAGACAAAATGGGCATGGTCTTCAAGCCGAGCATCATAACGGGTTGACATTCCGGGTTGCTGAATTTGCAACAAATGACCTTCTTCTACCAGCGCCTCGAGCGAACGGTAGACTGTCCCCAGCGAAATACTCGGCACGACTTGGCGTACAGTCTCAAAGATATGAGCCGCGTCTGGATGTTCGGTGCTGTGTTGCACCGCCTCGAGTACGGCTTGACGTTGGCGGGTAAATCGGACAATAGCCATAATCTGACTCGAGTATACACAAATTTGCCGATTTCCCCAGACATCTCACTTGCTTAGGTTAAACTATCTGCTGTGGTTGAGTTTCATCGCGTTTCGCTCGAGTACCCCCAAACCCAAACCCTTGCTTTAGAAGAAATTAACCTTTCGATTAAAAAAGGGGAATTTGTCTATTTAACTGGTCACAGTGGGGCTGGTAAAAGCAGTTTTCTTGGCTTAATTATTAAAAGCATTGTACCAAGTAAAGGACAAGTCTATATTGGTGGCGAATCACTGACCAAATATAAAGGCGGACGGGTGGCGTACCACCGGCGGCGCATCGGGATGGTCTTTCAAAACCACTCGCTTCTGGATCACTTAAGTGTGGCAGCCAACCTCGAGTTTGCTTTGCGAATTACCGAAGCCCCCAAGCGGGACTGGAGTGATCGGATTACTGGTATTTTACGGACTGTCGGTCTGGCACATAAAAGTAAGGTCTTTCCAATTCAGTTGTCCCAAGGCGAACGGCAACGGGTCGCCATTGCCAGGGCGGTAATTACCAACCCAATGTTGTTACTCGCCGATGAACCAACTGGTAATCTTGACCCCGATGTTTCTTGGGAAATCATGGAGTTATTATCCGAAATTAACTTAAAAGGTACAACCATTATTTTAGCTACCCATTCACGCGAAATTGTTGAACAGCAACGCCGCCGAACCCTGACATTACGCAAAGGAAAATTGGTGCGTGACGACCCGAACGGCGGGTATGCCCTATGAGGATAAGACTGTGAGCTATCACTTAAAACAAGCATGGTTGGCTTTTCGGGCAAACATTACGGCGGGTGTTGCCACGTTATCCACCATGACCCTCACCCTGACCTTACTCGCATTGGTGGCACTGGTGACGATCAACTTAGAAACGATTGTCCGTGGACTCGAGAAGGATGTGCAAATCACAGCTTTTTTAGCCCCAGCCGAAAATATAAGCCTTGCTAAAGCCCAAGGGGAGGCGGTACTGACGGTACTCTCTGGAATTGCGGGCATCGAATCTTCAACTTTTATCAGCCGAGCCGAAGCCTTTGCCAAACTAAAAACCGAGTATCCAGCCCTTGAAGGGGTCAGTAAGCAAATTGATAATCCACTGGCAGACCGCATTGTGATTCGTGTCCAGAACCCACGAACAATCGAAGAAATCGCCAGCCAAGTGAAAACCATTGTCGGGGTTGCTGAACTCGAGTACGGGGCAGATTTTGTCAATACTGTGCTTGCGACCCTCGAGACGGTGCGAAACATTGGTTACGGTTTGGTGTTGCTCTTGGTGTTTAATACTTTATTAAATATCCTTAATACCATTCGGGTTGCAATGTTTGCTCGCCGTGACGAAATACAAGTGATGCGGATGATTGGCGCAACCAGAGGGTTTATTCGCGCTC
>JANNEE010000112.1:0-13310 GCA_031388325.1 Deinococcales bacterium | reverse complement strand
GGCGCAGACGATTATGTGGTGAAACCCTATAGTCCGCGTGAAGTCATGGCTCGAGTCAAAGCGGTACTGCGGCGGGTGCAAGGTGCGGTGGTGCTGCCACAGTCGCTTCGGGTTGGAGCAATCGAAGTTAATCTGGTCACTTTTCAGGTTTCGATTGCTGGCGAGGATGTACCGATGACCACGGCGGAAGTTCGGATTCTAGGTTTACTCGCCAAAGAACCTTCTCGAGTACGCTTGCGTTCTGAACTGCTCGAGCAGAGTGGTGGCATGGACTCGTTTGCCGATGAACGCACAGTGGATGCCCATATCAAAAATATCCGTAAAAAACTGGGGGCATATGGTGATTTTCTCGAGACGGTGCGCGGTGTGGGTTATCGTTTGCGGGGGACTTAATGCCGTTTAATCCACAAAGACTAAAAGCCAAATGGAAAAGCTCAAAAATGCGGTCTTGGCGGCATTCGGGCTTGCGGCGACGTTTAACGATGTGGTTTGCGATTGTGGCACTGGCGGCAGTCGGTTTTACAGGGTTTTTAAGCATTCGAACGATTCAAAAAGCCGCCACCGATTTCTCGAGAATTGTCACGATAGATGGTCAGCGCTTTGAAGTGATTGATCCGTTTTCATTTAATTTTTTTGGTAAAAATCAACGCCAACAACAAGCCCAACAAGCCTTTCGCAATATGACTGGAACGGTTTTTTGGGGCGGAATTGGGGCGGTTTTTCTGGCGAGTTTGGCGGCAGCTTTGGTCACTCGGCGTTTGATTCGTCCTTTAATTGCACTTGAGCAAGCCGCAAAAGCCGTGTCTTCAGGTGAGCGTGGCGTGCGGGTGAGTGTTCCAGAGTCAAGGGATGAACTGCAAACTGTTAGTATTGCCTTTAATCAACTCTCCGAAAATTTAGAGCGGCAAGAGGCTTGGCGGCAACAAGTGGTGTCTGATATTGCCCATGATTTGCGAAATCCGCTTGGGGTCATGCGGGCAGAACTTGAAGCCATGCAGGATGGGATTCGCCCTCGAGATGATGCCAGCTTAGAGCGTTTACTGAATGAGGTCAGTTTGATTACTCGGATGGTCGGCGATTTACGAACCCTCTCGACTGCCGAAACGGGGACGCTGCGACTCGAGAAATCGGTTGTGCAGATTCAGCCGTGGCTCGAGCAGATGATGCTTTCCTTAGAGACTCGAGCTTTGGAAGCTGGCACGACCCTGATTTTAGCGCCGATGCCAGAAATTTCGGCTTTGTTTGACCCATTACAATTAGAGCGGGTGATACGCAATTTACTCGAAAATGCTTTGGAGCATAGTTCGGCGACGCGGGTGGTACTTGGGGCAAAACTCGAATCAGACTTTGTTTGCATTTCGGTTGCTGATAATGGTTCAGGTCTCCCCCATCCCGATAGGGTGTTTGAACGTTTTTACCGTGGTGATTCGGCTCGGGAGCGCACCGATGTACCGCATCATGGCTTAGGCTTAGCGATTGCCAAAGCCATTGCCGAGGCGCATGGTGGGTCGTTGGAGGCTTTGAATGATGCAGGGGCAGTGTTTGTTTTACGGATTCCCAAATGAGTTAAAGGTATTATATGTGATTTAATTCACGATTATATCATTTTCGTGAATTCTTTATTGAAATTTACTCAATCTAACTTCAGGTTTGCCAAAATTACCCTTTAGCTTGACGTGTTCTGATTCAGAAGTTCCACAAGTTTAACCAGAACCACGGAGAATATATGAACTTAAAATCGTTGAACCGTCGTCAAGTTTTAATGGGTGCTGCTCTACTCGGGGCTGGCGTAGTGGCTACCCCAAACCTTGGATTTGCACAAAATATGAAACCAGACATTGATGTTGATGTCTTAAATTTTGCGCTCAATCTCGAGTATCTCGAAGCTGAGTTTTACCTCGCCGCCGTAGGACGCAGACCAAGCTATGAAGTTTCTGGGGGCGGAGTCGTACCGGGGGCTGTGATTGGTGGACAAAAAGTAAAATTCTCGAATACCACCGCAGGTCGGGCTGCCCGCGATTATGCCGAAGAAATTGCCACCGACGAAGAAAACCATGTCATATTTTTACGCAAAGCCCTCGGTGATAAAGCCGTGGCTCGCCCAACCATAGACATCGGACCAGCATTTACGGCGGCGGCGGCGGCTGCCAGCAAAAATGGGATTAAAAATTTTAGTCCTTATGCCAACGAACTCTTTTTCTTACATGGCGCATTTATCTTTGAAGATGTTGGCGTGACTGCTTATAAAGGCGCTGCCGCCCTAATTACCAACCCGGCTTACCTCGAGGCTGCCGCAGGTATTCTGGCAGTCGAAGCCTATCACGCTGGTATTATCCGCACGCTTTTGTACCAACAACGCAATACCAAAGTCGCTGTTGGTTATACGGTAGAACAAGTTGTCGAAGCAATTTCATTTTTGCGCGATTCAGTGGATGGCGCAACTGTGATTGACCAAGGCATTACCAAAAAAAGCAAAGCCAATCTTGTCCCAACCGATGATAATAGCATTGCCTTTAGCCGAACGACTGAACAAGTCTTAAACATTGTCTACCTTGGTGGAAATGGTAAAGGCGGCTTTTTTCCAAATGGTTTGAACGGCAAAATTAAGTAAGCCTCGAGGTACACCAAATTTAAGAAACGCCGCAAGGCGTTTCACTTTTTAGTGGTGTTACAAAACCCTAACTTTTGGGCTGTTTTGAATGCCGAAATGACTTATGGGTAGTGTTATGTAATTTGTGATTATATTCACGATTATATCTTGTTTGTGAAATAGTTATTCAAAATTGATCGGTCATACCCTAGCAATTTTGTTTCACAGTATTCACACGCATTCCACGTGTATACCTGTCCTATCTGAACATCACCAATTGTCAGGTGAAGCAGTCTTCAAGGAGCGTTATGAAAAAAATAATTACTGGTCTTTTACTCTCGAGCCTAATTTTAGCTGGCTGTAACCCCACACCACCACCCGACGGCGCAGTTAAATTTGTCAATGCTGCCCATGACTCTTTGGGAATGAATATATTTTTCTCGGGCGAAAGAATCAATGGTGTCACCCCGATAGATCATAAAAACGCATTCCCATCTGTTAGCACTTACCGCAGCAATAAACCGGGAAATTTAACCGTCAGTCTATGCCCAGCTCTACTACAAACCTGCCCAGATGTTGTCAGTAATCAAACCATCAATCTGGCTAGTAACGACCTAAAATCTGTTTTTTTAGTTGGAACAGCCACACTTTCCGATGACAACGGCGCAGACCCACGACCACTGGCGATGCTTACCTTAAACAGCGACACACCCACACCAGCCGCCAATAAAGCCAAGATTCGTGTCTTACATGCTGCCAATTTGCCATCTGCCAAAGCGATTGGTTTACATGTGACCGTACCAAATGGACAATTACTTGCCTTGCCGCCAACCTTAAATTACAAAGATAAATCTGATTATGCCGAGGTTGACGCAGGTGCATGGCGTATTCGTGCCACTGTTTCGGGCAATACGGTTGTGGATTCTGGAACGCTTAATTTAAGTTCTAGCATCGTCTACACGGCAATGATTGTCAATCCTGATGTCAATGGGATGGGTGTTGTTTTATTGACCGATAAGTAAATCCTTGGTTATCACCAAGGCAAGAATTTTATGCCTTGGTGATAATGGTTATTTGGACCAAAGGTCGAAAGAATACTCTTCTTGGATTTTAACGCCGATAAATTAAAAAAGCCAAAATCAGAAACGCCGCTGCAATAAACCATTTGGTATTGGGTTTTGCCAGTACATCGGACAACGGACTGCGTATCCTTCCCACAGCCGTCCCTTTGGTGTCCCCTCGAATTTCACGCACCGAAAGCTGATTAGATTTTTTAAGAAACGCCACGCTCTCGCTTCGTTTGCCTTGTTTACGCATGACCGCCGCCAAATTATTGTAGACCACACTGTAATCTGGGTTTAAGCGAATCACTTCACGGTAACGACTTTCGGCTTCTTGTAAATGCCCAGCCTCTAGCTCGAGATTGCCTAAATTGGTCATGGCTCGGTAATGCCTAGGGTCGGCTGCCAAAGCTGCTTGAAAATGTGTACGGGCTGCATCTTGGTTCTCGAGAACAGCTTCTAGTACCCCCATTTGGTTCTCGGCTTCAGCTTTGGTCATCGGGTGCAGTGCAGCTTTTTGCAAAGAAACTTTGACTTTATTTGCTCCATTTCGCCAATTGGCTTCGGCTTCCAGTAACGCCTCGAGTGCAACATCAACACCTGCTGCATCAACGCCAAGGCGTTGCCAGCCTTCTTTAGGAGTCTTGACTGCCCCAGCATAATTTTTAGCCCGAAGCGCATCCAGAAAATCAGTCATAAACAGCAGCGCCCGCTCGAGTTCGGCATCCGACTGCCCGACCAATTCAAGCGCCCTAAGTTTACCCAAAGCCGCTTCCCATTCGTGCTTGCCTAAGTGAAATTCTAAATTCTTTTTGATTTCAGTTGTGGCAATTGCAGTATCAGTCATCATCGCCTCCGATAATTAAATTTGAGACTGGCTCGAGTTTGGGGGGTAGCATCTCCCCTGCTCGAATTGGCACACTTAACCAGTTCTCGAGCGGTGGAATCGGACATGACCAACCATCCGAGTACGCACAGTAGGGGTTATACGCCAAATTAAAATCGAGAATAACTTTGTCACCACTACGCTCGACCTCGAGATACCGACCCGAGCCGTAAGTATCTACTCCACTGCTTGTATCCCGAAAAGGAATAAAAAGTTGTGTCGCCTCTGGTTCACCTTCTGGCACAAACACCGCCAATCTCGAGTTTAGGTTTTCAACAGGAAAACTGACCCAACCTAAACGCAAATAAACCCGCTCCGAACCCGTGCTGGTTTGCATCAAAACCGCCGCTTGATTTGTGTCCGGTTCTAAAGTCACAGTTTGCCGTAAGTTTGGATTTTCGTCAAAATACTTCAAACCCGTAAAAACAGCCCGAATTGAGGCTGGCAAAGGCGAATTTCTTGACTTAAAAAACTGGTCTTTTTCTTGGCGAAACTCGAGCAAATTCATGCCTCACAGTATGACGTATCAAGCCCATAAGCAAGTGACAAGCCAGTGACAAGAAAAAGCTCGAAGCACAAGCCTCGAGCTTACAAAAGAAAAACTAGATTCGTCCGAGTTGAACAAGGAGCGGTACAAGCAACAGCGCCACGATATTGACCACTTTAATCATTGGGTTGATGGCTGGACCGGCGGTGTCCTTGTACGGGTCACCAACCGTATCGCCAGTTACGGCGGCTTGATGGGCAAAGCTACCCTTTTTAAGGACATTACCAGCCTCGTCTTTAAGGTCGCCAGATTCAATGTACTTTTTGGCATTGTCCCACGCGCCACCACCTGTGGTCATTTGAATTGCCATAAAAATACCAACCACAATGCTACCCATCAGTAAGCCACCAAGGGCTTTAGCACCCAAGACCAAACCGACGACGATTGGCACACCAACACTTAAAAGGGCTGGAACACGCATTTCACGCAAAGCTGCTTGAGTCACAATACTGACGCACTGACCATAATCGGGTTTTTGGCTGTAATCCATAATCCCCGGCTTTTCCTTAAACTGCCTTCGCACCTCGAGAACCACTGCCCCTGCCGCACGCCCGACCGCTTCCATACACATGGCTGCAAAAATACAAGGCAGGATGCCACCAATAAATAAACCCGCCACGACCATTGGGTCGGACAAATCAAAAACCAATTTGATACCCCGTTTATCAAATTCGGCGGTGTAACTGGCAAAAAGGGCTAATGCCGCTAAACCAGCGCTACCAATCGCATAGCCTTTGGTCACGGCTTTGGTGGTGTTACCAACCGCATCTAACGGGTCAGTGACATTACGCACATTCTCGCCCATTTCTGCCATTTCTGCGATTCCACCAGCGTTATCGGTAATTGGACCAAAAGCATCCACGGTCACAATAATGCCGCACAAGGACAGCATAGACATCGCGGCAATTGAAATACCATACAAGCCAGCCAAAGGATTACTCGCGTCGTACATTACGGCGTAACTGGCAAGCGTACCCGCCACAATCACCAAAACTGGGAAAGCTGTGGCTTTCATACCCACCGCTAAACCTGCAATGATATTTGTGCCATGCCCAGTGATACTCGCCCTGGCAATTCCGCGCACGGGTTCATATTCCGAACTGGTGTAGTAATCGGTGATGTACATTAAGCCCAGTGTTACACCAATACCCATAAAGGCAGCTAAGGTTAAATTTAAGCTCGAGAGTCCTTCAACGGGAAACAAAAAGGTCACAACCGCAATGCCGATGGCAGCCAAAATTGCCGAAATCCAAACACCACGGTATAAACCCGCCATGATTTTATCGCCACTCGAGGGCATTCCTACCCCAAAAACGCCAATGATTCCAGCCAGCGCACCAACTCCACCAAGCATTAACGGATACCAAACGGCGGCATCGGACTTAAACGCCAAATGTCCAAGCAGCATTGCGGCAATCGCGGTTACAATTAAAGTCTCGAATAAATCTGCCGCCATACCCGCGTCGTCACCAACGTTATCGCCAACGTTATCAGCAATCACGGCTGGGTTACGTGGGTCGTCTTCGGGGATTCCTGCTTCGACCTTACCGACCAAATCCGCCCCAACATCGGCAGCTTTGGTGTAAATGCCACCACCGAGACGGGCAAAAACACTGATTAAACTCGCCCCAAAGCCAAGTCCAATCAGGGCATCGGGGTTAATCAGACCATCGGGTAAACGCGGCGAAAGCTGGGTTAAAATACCAAGCACCAATAAACCAAGCCCAACCACAAACAAACCCGTGACCGCCCCGCCCCACGTTGCTACACGCATCGCTGCCGCCAGACCGTTGTTGGCAGCTTCCGCCGTGCGAACGTTGGCTCTGACCGCCACATTCATGCCAATAAACCCAGCCGCCGCCGAAGCCGCCGCACCAACCAAGAAATAAATCGCGGTGGTTGCCCCAAGCACCGCAAAAAGCAGCACAAACAAGACACCTGCAACCACCGCAACTTCTTTGTACTGAGCGCTTAGGTAGGCACTCGCGCCCTCTTGAATGGCTGCTGCAATGGCACGCATTTTATCATTGCCATCAGGTAAACGAAGAATGTTCATGGTCAATGCCGCACCCACGACAATTGCCAATAAACCCACTACAACCGTAATCAATAAACCCACTTTAGAACCCCCATCTCGAGAAACCCCGAGCGAAAAAGAATTTTTGAATCGCGGGTATTCTAACAAGTTCGTAAGTTAAACTTCAATTCTAATTTTTTAGTTCTCGCGGCAAGGTTTGGCGTTATCATCAAAAACCCCACTGATGCTGCCCTCGAGAACCACATCATTGGTTTCTAAATTGTACTCGAGCCTATCTGCTTTAATTTCGTCCGAGCCATCCAAGCGTTTAGAAATGGCTGGATTGCCATACAAAATCGCTAAGTTCTCGCGGTCATCGTACTCAACGCGGTCGGCAATACTGCTACGGCACTTAGATTCTAGTTTGACATTGCCTTCTAAAAAGGTTTTTTCATTGTCCACATCCACCGTGATTTTTTCACTCGAGCCACGTAAAATATTGCCACCCGCTTGGGGACGAGCAAAAGTAATTGGTCCGGCAATCACGCCGATGCCAGACTCTTGAGAATAAATTAAACTCGAGCCAGACAACTTGGTTTTACCTTGTTCAACAAAAACCGTATTTGGTTTAGGGTCTGGTTTAAGTTCGATTTCACAAGTTTCTGGGTTCAGTATTTTGGCTGAGCCGTTGACGGCTTTTAACTGACCATCACCTCGAGATTCTTTGGTAGCGGTAATTAAAGGCGCACGAATGACATTTTTATCTATAAAAACATGCACAAAATACGGTTTGACATCGGCAAAAAACGAACGGGTAACTTGCTTTGGGTCGGACTCTTCGGGCTGACAAATCAGTAATGCCCCGAGTTCGTCTGGTCCATATTTTTTGGCAACCACCACATTATTGCCACGTTCAAAAATCACTTTGGGGGTAAAAGGTTCTGGTGTAAATGGTTGGTCGGCATCTTGTGCCAAGCCAAAACTCGAGCAGACCAGCAGCAAAAATAACTGTTTGGCTCGGTTCATTTAACACTCGGACACACAAACTTTTCAAGCGGAATCTTAAACAACGCGCCTTGAATGGTGACGCTATTCTTACGGGTATAATTGATGATTGTACCACCGGAAATGGTCGTACCAGACTTCTTGTTGACATTTTTTGCCTCGAGTTTCTTGGCTAAATCACCAATCACCCAAGCGGTATCTTTGGCATCATCATAAAAAAGTGCTTCGCCAGTTGTGACATTATCGCCAGCCTCGAGTTTTACACCACCCAGTGCAATCAGGGTATTGGTTTTGGTATTGACCCGAGTTTCTTTAGCGGTAATCACCAAGCGTGGGTCGCCAGCTTTTTTTGGTTCGCGGATAATCGTCACAACCCTCGAGTCAGATAAACACCCCAAGTCAGATTGCTCATCATAGACCACTTTGCTCGAGGTGGCGGTCTGCCCACCATTGACCAGCTTGACACTGCCTTCGGAAGTAGAAACATTGGTATCCACATCAAAAGTGGCTTTGCTGGCTTGGATACTCACTTGGTCATCTTCTTTTTTCTCGGGGGTAATTTTAATTTGTACAGGACCCGATAAAACACCAAGCCCAGTCACTTCTTTATACTCGAGACTTGGACCAGTGGCATTTAAGCGCCCACGAGTAGCGGTTGTACCACCTTCAAAAATAGCGGTGCGTTTACCCTTGGATTCGCTTAAAGTTGTCCCAGATGGCGCTGTAAGGGTGACTTTAGTGGCTTTTAAGGATAGTTTTTGGACGGTTGCGGTAAAATTTCCAGTCCAAACCAAAGGACCATCGCGTAAGTTCCCACCGGGCGCACCGCCGTTAATCTCGAGAATTCTCGAGCCTTGAGCAAGGGCAAGGGTTGCTAAACCAATCGTGGCGATTAAAAAAAACTTTTTCATGGTTATCCTTTGATCCAACCCATGTCGGATTTAACTGAGTCACACGATTCTTTAGAATCAATGTCGCTTAAGAATTTGTTGCGTGTGTCTTCAGAAAATTTGGTGTTGTCCAGTGCAAAGCCAGAAGTAAAGCCATACAACTGAGATTTAGAACCTTGGTAACGCATATGAATAAAAGGCGCTGCATAACCGTTATTCTGGTCTATGGTCACAAAGCCAGCCCCTTCGCCGAGGTCATTTTTGTTTTGTAAACGCAGCGCATAACAACCTTCTGGTACAAAAACATCGGCTTTGATTAAGCGCAAGTTATCTTGTGAATCTATGGTTAAGACATCAGACCGAAGCTCCAAATCCACTTTGCCTTTGAGAACACGCTGACCAATCCCCTCGAGCCTGACGGTACTTTCGCGAGTTTCTGGGTTGTAACGCACGTCTTTAGCAGCAAATAACCATTTGGCATCTGGGTCGGCGGCTGGGTAGAGTTCCAGTTTCACGCCCTCGAGTAAAACCTCGGCTTTGGCTTCGGATTTTGGAGCAGGCAGTATTGAAACCACCACCCCAAAAATAATCAGGGCAGCCAGAGCAATCAGAGCGAGTCGGGTCATAGAAGGAATATCGCGCCGAACGCCATGAGTTACGTGAAGCGATGACTCGAGTCTGTGAGGGATTGCTTAAATGAGCTTTAATGAGTAAACGGGTTGCTGACTTTTTCGCGCCCAATGGTGGTACTACGCCCATGCCCCGATAAGACAACTGTATCGTCTGGTAGGGTATACAACTGGGTTTTAATCCGCTCGATCAGTAAATTGGTGTCTGCCCCCGGAATATCGGTGCGTCCAACACTGCCATAAAAAAGCGCATCTCCAGACAACACAAATCCAGCCTTTGAGTACAAGGCAAGATGCCCGGGTGCATGTCCGGGGGTAAAAAGTGCCATAAACTCAAGCGCACCTATTTGAAGCTGTCCAACCTCGAGTTTATGGTCTGGGGCTTCGGGTTGCACAAACGGCAAGTTATACCTCGCTGGGGCAATGTGCGCCCTCGAGTACGAAACCCAAGCATCCTCGTGCAAGTAGACTGGGCATTGCAGGGCTTCTCGGGTGATTTGAACCGCGCCAATATGGTCAAAGTGGGCATGGGTCAGGAGAATTGCTTTGACATTGGCATTCTCGAGCTTAATTAAATCTAGGATTTCTTGGGCATCATCGCCGGGGTCTACCAAAACAGCCTCGAGCGAGTCGTGAATAATCAGGTAGGCATTTTCTTGAATTTGCCCAGTCACCATTTGTATCACTCGAGTTGCAGGGAAAGAATAATCAAATCGCTTCATTATGGCTACCTTAACTTAAGTCGCTAGGGGAAAAACTCCCTCATCCAATCGGGTTAAACTAAAAAAGATTACATGAGCATTCCAAAGAACAACAATCAAACGCCAAGAAGACTCGAGCCAAACCTGCTTTTTTACGGGGCATTGATTGTTTTATTGGGTACGTTTCTGCTCCGAGTCAGTGGTGGACTGGCGACAGGAACACTAAATTTTTACTTAAAGTCACTTGGGCGCGAAGGTTTAGAAGTCGGTTTTGTAGCGGCTGGGTATTATGCCACCGAGTTTTTTCTTGCTCCTATTTTTGGCGCAATGACTGACCGTGTGGGGCGCAAATTACTGATGGCGGTTGCCCCTGTCATCGGGGCAGTAGCTCTACTTTTATATCCACTGACCTCGAGTCTAGAAATGTTATTTCTGATTCGGATTATCGAAGGAATCAGTGCAGCCGCCGCCATTCCCGCCACACTTGGCTACTTATCTGACCTAACCGATGGCAGTCCGCACCGCGCTCGAATCATGGGGATGTACGAAATTGTGACCTTGCTCGGCGTGATGGGCGGTAGCATTGTACTCGGTCCGCTCCTGTGGGGCGCGTTAGAAACTGGCAGTTACCCTTTTCTGGCAGGGGTTTACATTTTAGGCGCGTTGGTCTTTTGGTTCTTCCTACCAAGTATTGGCGTTCGGCTCGAGAAACGCCGCAGTTGGAACGATTATGTCAAAGCCCTTGGCAATAAACGTTTAGTACGGTTTTTACCCGCGTGGTTAGCTGCCACCGCCGTGATTGGACTTTGGATTGTGCATGTCCAAAATATTCTATCCAAAGCCAAAGTCCCGCTCGAGACTGGACAAGCCTTGGTCGGTAGTTTTTCACCAAGTGAAGTCAGTAAATACCTAGGGTTTTTTGCCTTTGCCTTCTTGGTTGGGCTGGTTTTTTGGGCAGAACGCTCCAAGCACGGTAAACGCAGCACCCCAATGCTTTATGCGGGTGGTGGCTTAATGCTCATTTCAATCAGTTTATTTATGCTCAATCATCCAGAATTCGGTTTAACTTTTTTTATTCCCACACCACTCGAGCCGGTCAGTATTTGGTTTGTGGTGCTGATGATTGGCGCATTTTACCAAGCTGGTTTTACACCCGTGGCACTCGCCTACCTCGCCGATATTTCCGAGGATTTCCCCGAAGACCGTGGTGTGGTGATGGGGTTATACAGCATTTTCTTAGCTGGCGGTAATTTAATTGGTGGTTCGTTGCTTGGTGGGATTTTTGTTAGCACCTTAAAAATGGATGGCGTGATTTTGCTGACCTTCTTATTCACCTTACTGGCGTTTTTTAGTGTGGTCAACATCCGCCGTGCCTCGAGTGACTAAAGCATCCAAGTCTTAATCTTTCATTAACCTTGCATTTTGCTTGCGCTGTTCAGACCTAAATGCTAGGCTTTACTTAAGTATTTCATGAGTTTTTGAACATTTGCTAGAAATGATGCAAGCCAGATGGAGAGTGAGGTCTGACCATGAGCCAATCTAAGTTCATTAACCCATTTACAGATTTTGGATTCAAAAAAATCTTTGGCGAAGAAGCCAGTAAGCCATTAGTGCTCGATTTCCTGAATGCCTTACTACCAGCCCAACACCAGATTGAGGATTTAAGTTTCCAAAATCCCGAACAACTGCCCAGCAACGAATATGACCGCAAAGCAGTTTACGATATTTACTGTACCAGCCAGAGTGGTGAGCGGTTTATTGTCGAGTTACAAAAAGTTAAACAGGCTTTCTTCAAAGACCGAACGGTCTACTACGCAACTTTTCCAATTCAACAGCAAGCCGAGCAAGGCAGGGAGTGGAACTATAAACTCAGCGCTGTTTACTGCATTGGCGTATTGGGTTTTACTTTTAGCGAAACCAAACTCGAGCCAAAGCGAGTGATTCACACTGCTAAAATCACAGACCAAGACTGCCAAGTGTTCTACGATAAACTGACCTTTATTTATCTCGAGATGCCAAATTTTAACTTACCGCTTGAGGCACTACAAACACGCTTAGATAAGTGGTTGTACTTCATTAAGAACTTGGAAACCTTGCAGAGCATCCCTGCCATGTTTAGTGATGTCGTGTTTACCCAAGCCTTTGAAGTGGCAAAATTAGCCAATTTGGATAGCAACGAACGTTTTAACTACGATTACAGCTTAAAAGTTTTACGAGACATCTATGCAACTCAGACATACGCCATCGAAACCGCCTTAACCCAAGGACGCGAAGCTGGTATTGCCGAAGGACGCGAAGTTGGTATTGCCGAAGGACGTGAAGCTGGAATTGCCGAAGGGCTAGAACGCGGCAAAGCCGAAGGCGAACGCCAAGCCAAACTAGCCATTGCTAAAACCCTTCTGACCAAAGGAATGACCCCGCAACAAGTCAGTGATGTAACGGGCGTGAGTCTCGAGGAGCTTGGGGCTTAAAGCGAGATGGGTTTTATCATGGGCGTGGGCGGACAAAGATAATTTTGAAGATATGCCTGTGGTACTGCTTTTTGAAAAACATGATTGGTTTTGCTGGGTACTTACCTGCCCAATTTGTGGTTTATGTTTCTTTAACATTGTGGCTCGAGAATTGCTGATTGGTGCTAGACTAATCTGCATGAACAATTTGGTGCTGGGTACTGTATTGCTGCATATAAACGCTAATTTTGGTGATTTTTCATGTGACTTACTGCAAAAACTTAAAAATGGCGCATTATGCACTGACCTAGAAAACGGTGAGCCATGAAAAAAGTAGTATTGGCATTGGTACTGCTGTGCCTTGGCGTGGTGCTTGGGCAGGGTAATACGGATTTAAGTAGAGTTGTGGAATTAAAACAATTTAGCCACATAAATTTTGTGAGGAGTGTTGCTTTTAGTCCCGATGGGCAAACCCTAGCCACTGGGAGTGGTGACTGGACCGCTCTAATTTGGGATGTCTCGAGTGGAACAGAA
>JANNEE010000068.1:0-2735 GCA_031388325.1 Deinococcales bacterium | reverse complement strand
TGTGCGATGGTTTCCACCTTTACTGTGTCTGACAAGCAGAAAACCCCTGTCTCTAGTAACGTCAGCTAAGTCCATTCCTGTGAGTTCCTGTGAGCGTAAACCCGTATCAAACATTACAGACAAGATAGCTGTGTCTCTCAGTGGGTTCTGTCCTAGTAGGGCTGTCTGAAACAGCACTTTATACTCATTTGGAGTTACTAATTTTTGAATTTCCTGTTTCAATCGAGGTAGTTTAATTTTTTTGAACGGATTCTCTGTTATTAGTTCCTCACGCAGTAAATACGAAAACAGCGCTCTGCACGACCTCATTCGTGCGTGTGAACTTCCGTTACTTAACGTCTCACAACACAAACCCATATAGTTCTTGATGACGTTTGCTGTAACCTGTTCAACAGTGTTTAACCCGTTGGTTTCAAGGTACTTAACAAATGGTTTTAGTGTGTCCTGATAAAACATGATGGTTTTTCGACTTAGGTTTCTTGATAATCCATCGTTTGTAAAATCTTTAACCAATTCTGACCACATTAGATATTCCTCCTAAAGATTAAGAATTTGAGTCCACCTGATTCTTTGTAGTTATAGTCACCTGATTTGATTTTATAATACTTTTGTAAATCCCGAATCTTTTTCTAATATGAATCAAAAAACAAGTCCTAGACAGATTGAACTGTATCTAGGACTTACAGGATTTTATAGAAAAGACAAGATTGAAATTACATCGTGTGTCACACCTATTACGAATCAGTTGCTCTACCTCTGAGCTACATCGGCATAGCTCGAGCCTGCTGCATCGGCATGGATGCTCGAGAATGTTACGAGCAAAGCGCACGACTGTCAAGTATGCACCTCTAAAGAATTTGCTATTGTCTTAGTACAGCTTATCTCGAGAGGATTAAAAATGAACATTCCTAGTTTTTCGCTTGTTGGTAAAACCGCCTTGGTGACGGGAGCTTCTGGCGGTCTTGGTCAGGGATTTGCGGTGGCTTTAGCGGCTCACGGTGCAAATGTGATTATTACCGAGCTACCAAGTAAGCTCGAGACCACCCAAGCAACCCTCGAGTTAATCCGCTCACATGGGCGTAAAGCCACCGCCTTGGCGCTCGATGTGCAAGATGTTGCCCAATGTCGTGCAGTGGCGCTTGAAGCTGGGAATGTGGATATTTTGGTCAATAACGCTGGGGTTAATCGGGTGCAATGGGCGGAAGATGTGACTGAGGAAAATTGGGATTTGGTCTTAAACACCAACCTCAAAGGCGCATTTTTTGTAACCCAAGCCATTGGCAAAGGCATGATTGCCCGAGGACTGGGTGGGCGAATCATTAACATTGCCTCGCAAAATGGTTTAATTGGCTATTACCAACGGGCGGCGTATTGCAGTGCCAAAGCGGGTTTGATTAACCAAACAAGGGTTTTAGCGCTCGAGTGGGCAAAGTACGGAATTACTGTCAATGCGATTGCGCCTACTTTTGTGGTCACGCCCTTGACCGAACAGACTTTTTCGCAACCCGAGATTAAAGCCGATTTAGAAAGCCGAATTCCTCTGGGTCGGATTGCCACAGTGGATGACATGCTTGGGGCGTGTGTCTTTCTTGCTTCGAGTGCGGCTGGTTTTGTGACTGGGCATACGCTGGCAGTGGATGGCGGCTGGACTGCCATCTAGGTTAAACTAAGCCCCATGATTCATGATATTCAAACAATTCTCGAGAAGTTACCGCACCGTTACCCGTTTTTAATGATTGACCGTGTACTTGAACGCGGTGAGGATAACGGCGTGGTATCTGTGCGTTGCTTAAAAAATGTAACGGTCAACGAACCGTGGTGCGCTGGGCATTTTCCGGGGCGACCAATCATGCCGGGGGTACTGCAACTCGAGGCGATGGCACAAGCTGGGGTTTTCTTACTTGAGGATGCTTTAGAACCGGGCAAACTAGCCTTTTTAACGGGTGTGGAAAACTCACGCTTCAAAAAACCAGTCACGCCAGGCGACCAGTTAATTATCGAAGCCCGTCTCGAGTATTTTAGGCGCAGTCTTGGGCGCACCAATTGTAAAATTACGGTGAACGGTGTGCTGGTTTCTCAAGCCGATATTCTGTTCGCGGTGGGTTGATGCCTCAGATTCATCCAACTGCAATTGTGGACTCGAACGCCGAAATTGCCGATGATGTAAAAATCGGTGCGTTTTGTATTGTTGAAGCTGACACGCGCATCGGAGCAGGTTGTGTTCTCGAGTCTGGGGCGCAAGTGCTGCGCTACACAAGCCTAGGCGAACGCAACCGCATTGGTAAGTACACCCTGATTGGTGGAACGCCAATGGACTTAAAATTTCAGGGCGAAGTCACACATCTCGAGATTGGTTCAGACAACGACATCCGTGAATTCAGCACCATTCACCGTGGGACGGCGGTGGGTGGTGGTCTGACCAAAGTTGGCAATCATAATTTAGTCACGGCGTATGTGCATATCACCCATGATTGTGTGGTTGGCAATCATAATATTATTGCCAACACCGTGCAAATTGCGGGGCATGTGGTGATTGAAGATTATGTGCGGATGGGCGTAACGGTGGCGATTCACCAGTATTGCCGTGTTGGGGCGCACAGTATTATTGGTATGATGAGTAAAATCACCCGAGATATTTTGCCGTTTAGCATGGCAGATGGACACCCAGCCAAGCACTACACCATCAATAAAGTTGGCTTGGCAAGGGACGGGTACAGTTTTGAAGACCAACAGAT
>JANNEE010000027.1:0-17150 GCA_031388325.1 Deinococcales bacterium | reverse complement strand
TGTTTTGCCTGTCACCATCTATAAAATGGGTCTGATGGGCTATTCCTGCTTGTTCGGCTAGTTTTTGGCTTGGGGCAAGAATTTTTTGTCCGTCCGATTCGGTGATATAAGCACCTTGGGCATAAGTAAAGACAATCTGAGATTGTAGTTGCTTGGCAAATTCAATGCCAATTCTGACTGCTTCTTGACTGTGTTCTGAGCCGTCTACAGGAATAAGTATTTTCTTAAACATTTTGTCTCCATTGTGCTGATTAGATTCACTGATCATGTGCTGTTCAGGTTTACTTCAGCCCTAAAACAGAATGCCTTCAAGCTGTTTGGCTATTCTTAAACTCGAGGTGCATCATGACCAACCAAGAATTTGAAAATACAACCGAGGCTCAAACTGACGACACACCATTCAGTAGCTGGTTACGCAATTTTTTTGCCCGCCCAGAAGTTCAAAACTTAATGACGGATGGTAAACAAGTGGCTGAAAAAGTGGGTATTCCAGTAGACCAAGCTGCCGAGGTTGCCGATGCTGCCAAACGCAGTGCTGTGGGCTTACTCGAGAAACTCGAGGTTCAAACAAGGGCTAAACCGTTAGCCACACTTGCCGTGGTCTTTGGGGCGGGTTTATTGCTGTCTTGGATGGGACGTGGACGAAAATGACGGTGGCTTTAGCCCAAATGCTGATTAGTGCCGTGGAACTATTGGAACTCGAGGGATTACGTTTTCGTCAGCAATTACGGGCGTTGTTGCAGTCGTTGGTCTTTGTACTGGTGGCTGGTGGTTTGTTATTAACAGGTTCGGTTTGGATGACCTGGGCAGCTTTTACGGCGTTGTCTTTGGCGCTCTCGCCAGCGTTGGCGGCATTTATCATCGGCTGTTTTTCGTTGCTTGCGGCGGGGGTGTTTTTATGGCTCAGCCGCAAACCCTAAGTGGGAAGATTGAGCTTCGTAAGCAACAACTGCTTGAATTACAGCAAACTACAAAGAGCGGTAAGATAACTGCTCTCGAGCAGCGAATTGCAAAAAGTAAAAATAGTTTGTTGCAAACTTCTAAGACACTCGATAAATACTTAACTTGGAATTCGCTGCTTTTGACAGGTGGCTTTGCCTTGTATAGGTTACTAAAACCTAAAAAGTAACTCGAGATAAAGCGCCAAATTTTGGCGCTTTACCTTTTTTGTTTAGTCTTTGCTGCGTTCTAGCTTAGCGTTGCCTTTGGCATCATCTATTGCGCCTTTGACTCGTTCCATACCAGCTTTAATGGTTTCCGATGCTTTCTCAAGTAGGTTGTCACTGGCTTCGGCTTTGGCTTCATGGGCTTCGGCTGCGCCGTGATGGGCTACGGCTCGAGCTTTATCGGCAACGCCTTGTACGCCGTCTTTGGCTTTGGCAAAGGCTTCTTTGGCTTGGTCTACGCCTTCTTTGGCAGTGGCTGCAATATCGCTTAAGCCTTCTTTGACTGCTTCTGCACCAGCTTTAACTTTATCTTGAATCATAAATCTCCTGTGCGGCGCTTTGGGTGTGTGGTGCGCCGCGAAAAGCAGCTTAAATAATCAAACTGACGCTTGGCTGAGGCAGGGCTGTACGGTGGCTTGATTCAGCGATGCCTCAGTTTGGCTTTATTGGCGCTTTGGTTAAGGGTTGCAAACTGCACGGTATCGCAAGAAGCGATTTGGAGGATATATGAAAAAGAGTATTTTGGCAGTTACAGCCCTTGGAATGGCATTAACAAGTTGTGGACTTTTAGGCAATGTGATTAGCGGCGGACCTGGTTTTGCCGGTGGTGTCAATGGGACTGCACCAGCCGCCAGCAATTACGGCTTATCAATGTTGCGCTTTACCAGTTTTGGTGGTGCAAACACCGAGCAATCAGAAACGGCGGCTTTTGCAACTGCAATTCAGATTACAGGTGGAGTTGGTGGGTTTAGTGGCACATTGGTGGCAACCCTAGACCTTGGAACAGATACCCAACGCTTTTACAAGTTTATTGTTTACGAAGACAAAACCAACGATGCCAAGTATGACATGGATGCCACCAATGGCAATGGCGAGAAAGACAGGTTACTGGCAGACAGCACCAATGGCAAAGCTGCTGGGGGAAACCGTTTCTTGGTGTTTGCCAAAACAGCCGGCGAATGGACAAGCGGTAAACCAATCAAAGCAGGCTGGAACATGGTCACAGATGTTGACCGCAACACCACTACCGATGTTAATCTTGGACGCGGTGATGATGTGGTCACACAGTCTTTGGCGGGTATTACAATTACTTATCCAACACCAGCCGCCAATGCAAAATCTAAAGCCTCAAAATAAGGCTTCTACAAAAACCAACTTGGGTTTAACCCAAGTTGGTTTTGTTATGGGGCAATCGGTAAGCGCAAAATAGCGGTTGTGCCAATTCCAACTTGGCTCTCGAGACGAATTTCTCCGCCGTGCTGGGCAACAATCCATTGGGCAATTGGTAAACCTAAGCCTGTGCCGCCGGGGTCAATGCCTCGGGTGCGCCCCTTATCGGCACGGAAGAAACGTTCAAAGACAAAGGGAATATCTTCTGCGGCAATGCCCATGCCCGAGTCTTTGATGCGAATTTCTGCCCAGTCGTTGGTACACTCCAGCGAACAATGAATTGACCCTTGTTTGGGGGTGTACTTTATTGCATTCTCGAAAAGAATTAACAGCAGTTGTTTTAAGCGGTCATGGTCGCCTTCGACAGTACATGGCTTAAAGTCACTGCATTCAAACCGATGATTAGTGGCTAGATGTTTAGTTTGGCGTATGGTGTCAGTCATCACGTCTTGGAGCTTTAACGGCTCGAGCCGTAGCCCTTCGCCAGCGTCACCTCGAGCCAGTGCCAGTAAATCGGCGACTAATCGCCCTAGCCGAGCCGTTTCGCGGTAGGCATCAGCAACGGTTTCTGAACGGTCTTGTTGCGGCATATCAGGGTAGCGACGCAACAATTCTAAATTACCTTGAATACTGGTCAATGGCGCACGTAATTCATGGGCAGCATCGCCGACAAAGCGCTTTTGGGCATCAACGATTCGCCGCAGTGCCATATCAACTTTTTTGCGGTCAGTGATGTCTTGAGTCACTCCATTTAAGGCAATAATCTGATTGTTCTGGTCGGTTCGCACAGTCCCAAACTCCTCCATCCAAATGTATTCTTGTTTTGTATCGTTCCAAATTCGGTAAGCAGAGCGGTATGATTCCTTGGTTTTTAAGGTTTCTAAAATCATATCCAAGTGGGCTGGCAAATCTTCCTCGTGGATGGCTGCCATAAACGGTTGGGCGCTGGTAAAAGTCAGGGCTTTTGTTCCTAAAATGCTCTCGGTATTGTTTGAAAGCGAAACTATATTGCTTTGAATTTTCCAATCCCAAGCCACCATTCGAGCTGCACTGACGGCTAATTCTGAATTCAACTCGAGTTGTTTCCTGCCAATTTCAAGATTGATATTAGAAAGCTCTAAATCTCGAGTCCGAGTCTGCAAAGCCTCATAGGATACATTTAAGCTATTCCTCAGTTGCCCAATTTCATCTTGACTTTTCGAGGAAATACCAAGTTTTGAATCTAAAACTTGGGTTTGGACAGTGCCAGCAATGACTTTTAAGGGAAGAAGTACGAATTTTTGGACTCCCCAGCGCCATACTAAATTGCCCAAGAGCAGTAAAATAAAGAGTAACCACGGAAACCAACCCAAAAAACCTATATCCGCTAAAGTCTTGGTTCGGCTACCTTCAAATAATTCTAAGCTGGCTGTTTTGGTTTGTGTAAAGGACTGACTTAAACGATCAAATCTTCGTTTACTTTCTAACCAAACAGCGTCTTGCGTTTTTACATTAAGGAATCTTTTTTGTTGCAACTGGGTTTTAATCCAACTTTGATAAATCTGAATTTCATCGCCTAAAATCTGAGCTTGGAGGCTGAGTACCGAACTATTTTCTAATTCACTTAACGCCTTTTGGGTTGCTTTAAGACCATTTTCATAAGGTTCGAGAAATTCTTGGTTGTTGGTTAAAATATAACCACGAATCCCAGTTTCGATGTTTAGCAAACTAACATTTAAGTCGTTCAAAGCAAAAATAACTTCGCGGTACTGGGTTGTCTTAAAGGCATTTTGCTGCAATTGGGTGGTAATCCAGACAAAAATAATCGTAAAAGCAAAGGGAGGAAAAAAGATTAGAAACACCAAGATATTGAGTTTTATACCTAAGCTCGAGCGGTCAAGCCAACTGACAAATCGGGTTTTAATAGTCGGGTACTTCATGTGTACAGTATGACAGTTAAAAACTACAATTTACTGAACCTAAACTGAAGCGAAACTGAACTTAGCCGCCGGGCGCGTCGCTGTCGGCAATTTGTGGGCTAGATAGCGGACTGACCTGTTCTTCTTTTGCTCCAAGGTGCTTACTTCCCTTGGCTGTTGGGGCATCTTGGGGTTGCAAGGCTTCGTGTAATACCTCAGCTTCTTTGGGGGTTAAAGCAGGTACTTCTTTGGGAGTTAAAGTCGCTGCTCGAGGCACATTCTTAGGTTTCATTATCCACTCCTTTATAACTCATTAGGTTTTGTGGCACTGCACTGACTAACCACCACCGAATGATTTGAGATTCTGCGTAATTGCGCGGTTTTGCCATTGACCAGCCATTCAAAATTTTTGTTGGCTGCCCGATTAACCGCAACCCAAGTCAGTGAATGCGAACGTCTGGCTTGTCCTATCTGCACCGAAGTGTTGGAAATTCGCACCAATAAAACTTGATTTGCCCTGCACCTATAGACTTGCAAAGGTTGTGGTAACGGACTCGAGAAAACAGCAATTGCAACTGTGGCTATTGTCATCAGTGTCAGTATAAACGCCGCAATAATCAAACTTATTTTCATAGCACCAAGTTAAAACAGGCAGCTTTAGACGGACTATTTATTATCTGAATTCGGGCTGAATACCGCTCGAATACCCACAGCCGGCAAGATGAAGCGGTCTAAACCCCAAAATCCCGAGGTGCGCCATGCCAAGACAATAAACGTAGCTAAGATAAACAAGACTGGGTTACTCGAGACTGTTCCAGCCAGTAAAAAGTTGCTGTTCATAAAGCCACCAAAAAAGGCGGCTAAGCCTGTAAATAAACCCAAGATAAGCGCTACGCCAACAATTATTTCGCCAAACGTCACCAAGTAACTAAAGAGCGTGGCGTTGGGTAAGGCAACATTGCTGATAAACCACGCATAAAAACCTTGGACATCTGGGTGGTCACCATCTGTTTTTTTAAGTGCGCCATTCAAAAAACCAGTAATGGCAGCGCCAGCCTTGTCGCCAACCCAGACACCAGCTGGATTGGTCAGCTTGCCCCAACCAGCCGTCAGCCATTCATAGCCAAGATACAAGCGCAGTATCGTCCAAAGTGGCGCTAGACGTGTATCGGCAAATAAAAAGCGGCTGATACGGGGTTCGGGAATCTCGAGGCGCGGACTTTTTACGATTGGAATCATCATAGAAGCTCCTTAAAAATTTCTTACTACACATCAATTTACGAACTTGGATTGTATTTTTGTTGAATTAAACTTGAAGCCCAACTGAAATTCAGTTTGAGTTCAAGTTCGTGTGGTAAAACTGTGCAATATGCAACGAATCCTAGTAGTAGATGACGACGCAAGTGTTCGCAGTTTCTTAAAGCGCGGCTTGTCGTTTGAGGGTTTTCAAGTCGATACTGCTGAGAACGGCGAACAGGGCTTACGGGCTGTGCTTGACCGCGCTCCACACATGATGATTTTAGACCTGATGATGCCGGGTATAGATGGTTTTGAAGTGTTGCGTCGTTTACGGGCGGTGGACACAAAATTACCAGTCATTATGCTGACCGCCAACGATGCCGCAGAAGCCCAAATGGAAGGCTTAAATACCGGCGCAGATGATTATGTGGTCAAACCGGTTAATTTCGATGTTTTGATTGCGCGAATTCGAGCGATTCAACGCCGTATGGGAGGCACAATCTCGAGTTTACTGCGCTTTGATGACGTACAAATGGATGTCCCCGCATTTAGTGCCAAACGCGGTACTCGGGTTCTAAACCTGACCAGCCGAGAATTTAAGTTGCTCCAAGAATTCTTAGAGCAGCCCGAACGGGTGATGAGTAAATCGTACTTACTTGACCGTGTTTGGGATGAAGACTTTTTGGGTGATGATAACGTGGTTGAAGTCTTTATGTCGCAGTTGCGGCAAAAACTCGAGGAAAATGGCGAACCGCGCTTATTACAAACCATTCGTAACGTTGGGTATGTTTTAAGAATCAGCTAAACACTGATTCTTAAGTGTTTGTTTATTGGCAAAAGCCTGAATATTCTCGGTGGTTGTCTGGGCAATCTGCTCGAGTGCCTCTTGGGTAAAAAAACCTTGATGCCCCGTCACTAAAACATTTGGCAAGGTTAAAAGGCGCATAAAGACATCATCTTGAATTACTCGGTTCGATAAATCTTCAAAGAATAAATCGGCTTCTTCTTCGTAGACATCTAACGCCAACGCCCCCAACTGACCAGTTTTTAAGGCTTCTAGCACGGCTGGGGTATCAATTAAGCCACCTCTCGAGGTGTTGACCAGCATTGCGCCGTGTTTCATTTGGGCTAGGCGCTCTGAATTAACCAAATGCTGAGTTTCTGGGGTTAAAGGGCAATGCAGCGAAATCACATCTGATTCGGCAAAAACCTGTTCGAGCGGTAGGTACTCGAGAAACCCCAGTTGCGGATTTGGGACTACATCAAATGCTACAATACGGCAATCAAAAGCGTGTAGCAACTTGGCAAAAATAGCCCCGATTTTACCTGTACCAATCACGCCAATGGTTTTTTTGTGCAGGTCAAAGCCAAGTAACCCTTCCAAAGCAAAATTGCCATCACGGACACGGTTATACGCCCTGTGAATCTGCCGATTTAAGGTTAAGAGCAGCGCCAAAGCGTGTTCTGCGACTGCATGCGGCGAGTAAGCTGGTACGCGAACCACAATCAAACCAAGGCGCTTGGCGGCTTTTAAGTCAACTTGGTTAAAGCCTGCACACCGTAATGCAATCAGTTGTACGCCCAGACCCGCCAAAATCTCGAGTGTTGCGGCGCTTAAGTCATCGTTGACAAAGGCACAAACCACTTGACAACCCGCCGCAAGTGGAGCGGTACGAACATCTAAACGTGGCTCGAGAAAGACCAATTCAAACTGCTCGGCATTGGCAGCCGTTAAAAAAGTTTGGTCATAAGGTTTGGTGTTAAAGACAGCAACTCGCATGGGAAGCATTTTACTCCTTTTTGATAAATGCACAAAGCTAAGATGAAGGTGTTATGCTTGGTGTAACGCCAAAAAACTCACTGCTTTGTCACACCCGTACCAAAAGGGGTTTAAGGTGTCCGCACCAAAAGGGGTTCAATATGTCCGCACCAGCTAACATTGTGCAAGTCGCCTCGAGTAGCCAAGCCTTAAGTACCTTTGTGAAAGCCTTAAAAGCGGCTGATTTAATAGATACTTTATCCGGCTCGAGTCGCTACACAGTTTTTGCTCCAACCAACGAAGCCTTTGCTAAAATCAGTAAAACCGATTGGGCGGCATTGCTTGCCGATAAAGCCAGTCTGACCAAAATCTTGACCTATCATTTTGTTTTTGGTCTTGTCACGGCTAAAGATGTTTTACGAATGAATGGCAAAACCGCTAAAACGGTCGAAGGAGCAAACCTAAACGTCACGATTACCGAACAACTGGTTGAAATTAACGAGGCTAAAGTTATTAAAACCGATATGGTAGCCAGTAATGGTGTAATTCACTGTATAGATACTGTGCTGATGCCACTCTAAAAGAAAGCCAGAAGCAATTTGCTTCTGGCTTTCTTGACCTTAAGCTGGTATTCCTAGAGCAACTTGGGTTTCGGCTTTGTCCAAAACCACGACTGGGTCAGCCCCAAGTAAGCCACCAATTTTAGCCAGTCCTTCCTCGAGCATGATTTGCGGGTTTTTGAAAAGCAAAGCAAACGCCTCACCAAATGCGCCAAGTGGTGGTTGGTATTCGATAAAAACCGTGATTTTGGTACTGTTTGTTTCGACTGGCTCGAGTTCGATATAGCCATTGGTATCAATTGTACCTTCGACCGATTGCCAGGCTAAACGCTTTGCTGCTTCGGACGTGGTGGTGACGGCTTGCCAAGAAACTGGAATACCTAAAGGACCTGACAAGTGCCATTCGGAGAGCTTTCCCTCAAGCATCACAATGCTTTTGATGTTCGGCATAAAGTGGGCAAAATTCTGGTAGTTAGAAACAAAATTCCAAGTGGCTTGTGGGCTGGCACTGACGGTCACACTGGCTTGAGCAGTATACATAAATTCTCCTTTTAGAACCCCAAAGTATGGCTGATGGTTTTGAAATTGGCTTGAATCTAAGTTGAGTCAATTTGGGCTTGTGCCGTGAATATCTTTAGGCTCGAGGTGTGAAGAAAGTGCCATTTGTTCGGCTGGCGTGATGCTCGAGCGTTTAAGGTCAATGGCTGTTAGGTTTAGTTTTTTTAGGAATGTGTGTGGGTCGCCGTTCAACAAGTTTTGCCACCAACCTTGTTCGATTAAAGCAACCGCATCCGCACCTTGAGCCAGAGCGTACTCGCCAAGCTGCAGCTGATCAAAATTGGGCAGCCAAGCAGTGGTAACTTCTAGCTTATTGGCACGTAAATAGGTGGCAATAAGCTCCACAAAAGCGGTGGTCTCGGCGGCTACCCGAAGCGTATCGGCAGGGGTTAAATCGGGGTCAAGACTAGCCGTATTTTCGGTTTCAAACAAGGTTGCTGCGGCTGGCTGAGTGGCTGGCAAGTTCGAGGTGAACATTCCAGTCCCAAGCGGGGCGGCAAACTCGAGAATATGCACCGCGCTACTGCTGGTTTGGGCATACTGAATCAGGTCTGGCATATATTCAACCCAGTTATCAAGAATTTCGATGGCTAATACAATTTTTTTCATAAGCTCCTTTCGCTGGTTGGTGGCAGTTCCATTTCTTTTGCCCAAATGGATTCACCATTGGCATAGGGGTCAAGTTTTCCCATCAACTCGAGTAAATCGCTTTTATTGATCCGTTCTTCGTCTATCATCAGTTCTAGTTGCGCCACCAGTTTTGGGTCGTCTTGTAGCAAAGGACGAAGTTCGTGATAGCGTTCGATGTCTCGGATTTCTTGGGCTAGGGCGGCGGCTAAACCCCGCCAGGTTCGCCCACTTAAATCAGGCGCAGTAAAACTCGGGACTGTGCCATCAAAATGCCGAATAAAACCTTTTAACCGTTCAAGGTGGTCTTGTTTGCGCTGCTGGATATTCTCTAAGCGTGTTTTATCCTGCGGATACTGCATTTTACCTGCAAGTTCGATAATTAAAGCTGTGGCGTGTGCCTCCTCGAGAAAACGTTGCTCGAGGGCTTGACGCACTTGGGCTTTTGGGTCTGGGACAAAGCCACGCAACCAACGTTGAATCCGTTCTAACTTAGAGTGTGGCGCTCGAGCATCAAGGATTTGTTTGGCTCGACCAATGTAATCGCGCAATTGTGTGACCCGAGTTTCTAGTACCAATAAACCATAAGGCAGTGGTTGAGGCAACCATTGTCCATTGACCCGCACCAAAAAATACCAGCGCTGGTCTGGGTTATCGAGCCAATCATCAAAATGGTACTCGAGCAGTACATGTTCGGCACTTGGGTCTAGGCTACCCCAAAATGCCTCGAGTTCATCCCAACGGGCATATAAACTGGGTGCATGGTCTTTGGTCAGGGTATGCCCAGTCGGTAGCCGTGCCTCAAAGACAGTTTTCATTTGACTGCTTGGTAGTGTGCTAAACCAGCTAAACCACCCATTTCGGTCTCGAGCCTTTTGGCAAGATCGCCATGCAAAAAATGCACTTTTAGACTAAAACGCTCACGTAAACTGGGGAGTGCATCACGTAAAACCATGCCTTCTACACCAAGACCAGTCAATGGTGAAATACCTTGGGCGGGATAGGTGGCAAAAATGTACCCTTGGGCATCACGCCAGACTGGAATGCCAGAGGCATCACCAGAAATCAGAAGCTCATAGACCCGCCCTTCTTGAACAGCCGTCAGTGTCGTCTCAGACCCTTTTATACCCTGCCCAAGAACATTTTCGAGCAAGGCAGTGCCACTGTTGTGTTTGGCTAGTTCTAAAGTTATCTGCGCCGCCTCGAGAACATCGGCAGGTGTTGCATCGCCTAGCACAATGAACTCGCCAGCCACCAATTGCTGCAAAACCAGAGGCATTTGCTCGAATAAACTTGAACGGGCTTCGGGCGTACCCGCAAGTAACAATTGTGTAAACCCAACCGCCTGATGTAAATGAATGATTTGGTCTATCAGCTTGCGCCAAAAAACTTGGTCATCGTGCTGCTCGCGTTGACTTTTATCGGTGTCGCGTCCAAGTACCCCAGATTTATCAGTCTCGAGTGTAGCTTCGCTATTCAGCAGTTCATGGATTTCGCCTAGGTCTACGGTAAATAAACGCCGCCATTCACGGTCAACCAGCACAATTGCTGTCACGGGGTTGGTTTCAAGTGCAAAATGCAATGGTTCAAAATCTGGCAGACCAAAACGCACCACTTCTGGTAGCTCGAGTTGTACATCGATCATCCGCGATTTGACATGACCGTGTTCATCCCAAAGGTAATAAACCCTTGTTCGGGTCTGGGTTTGGGCAAGACTCAAATCATCCATCACTGCGTTCCTGAGCGCATCAGGCAACTCGAGTTGATGCAGTGCATTTTTTATCCGAATTCGCAATGCCGCCCCTTGATTAACTTGGCTACCCGGATTGACATGACAAACAGCCGTCAAAACCTCGGTTTGAGGAAGCTCCAAAGTTAGCGCTTTGATGGTTTCTTGGTCGAGCTTTTGTGATTCCAGCATATGAACTCCTTTTACTCGAGTACAGGTTAGGCTCAAGGGCTGCTCGGAAGCTGTTTGATGCTTGAAGCCAAGCTGAGGAAAACACGGCTCTTCAGTCCAAGCACAGTTTTGGCTCAGGTTAAATTCAATTGACTTTGCTTGACTTTTACTTGGGAACTGAAGAAATTTTGGAGGATTCATGAAAGCACAAGAACAAAAAAACTTAAAAGCGCTGCTGCATACCCGTTATATTGTGGTTTTAGCCGTGGGAACGCTCTACCTGTTATCGCTGGCATTATTTATTTATGCGACTATCAAGACTATGCTTTTATTGCCGAATCTCTTAAGTCGGTTTTCTGAAGGTAGTACCAAAACGCTGATGTTATTTGCGGTAGAGACAGCCGATTTATTTTTGGTGGCGGTGGTTTTATATGTTATTGCGGCAGGATTATTTGAGCTATTTATCAGTCGTAAAGTCAGAACCCCAAAAGGTGGTGCAGCCAAGTGGCTCGAGGTGGAAACACTCGACGACTTAAAGCAGAACCTGATTGGCGTTGTGGTGGTCGCCATGTCGGTATTATTTTTAGGTGTCTTAATCAAGAACGACCCAGAGCAAAATCTACTCGAGATAGGTGTTGGTGTAGGGGCAGTGATTGCTGCATTGGGTTGGTATGTTTCGCAAAAATCTAAAGCCAAAGAATCGGATGCTAAGGTCAGTGAATCTAAAATTATCCCACCTGAAGCACCAGTCGAGTCTATGATTTTGCTCGAGTAGATTTCGTCGGCTGGCTAAACTTTATAACCAAACTCAAGAAATAAAGATCAATCCCTTGGAGACTTATGTCCAATTTTAGCCCAATTATTCAAGCGCTTATGACCATGCTTTGGCTTGGGACTATACAAACCTCTGCTCCTAACCTGAGCGGTTTGTACACCAGTCAATCAGAAATTGTAATTGGACTAAACGAAACGACAGGCTCGAGTGTGCTTGTGGACTTAAAACTTAGCCTGACCGATACCCAAGGACAACTTACAGGGTTTTTGACTGTCCAAGCTCAAAATTCAATTTTCCCACTGACTTTAACCGCCACTGGTCATTACCAAGCCCAAGCCATACGCTTGAAGCTAATGGTTGGATTTTGTCTCGAGTCGCCAAGTATAAAAGTTAATCTTGTACTCGCACCCGATGGAGCGATTGAATTTTCCAAAACCACTGAAATTATCACTTGTAATTTCAGTCAGATACGTCTGGTACTACCACATCGGGTGCGGCTTATCTCGAGAAGTAAATAACAGGTGGCTGCTACAATCTCGAGTTTCAAGTTGGCATGGCTCGCGCTCGAACCATGCTGCGTGAGCCAAATGCTAGGGTGATGATGGCTGCTAAAAAAGCCACAATTAAGCCCGTTATGCGCGGGTCGTAATTTGAGCCTTGTATCGGAAAGAGAAAATAAGTGACGTTGATTGTAGCGTGAAAAAGAATGGCAATAAAAACACTCTTGCCTGTGTTGTTATAAAGCCAAGTGATGATCACCCGGTAAGCCACGGAACTGAGCGACCACCAAGCAATCCATGCTAGTGGGCGCTGTACCGAAAGCAACGGAATCAGATGCCAGACAGCCCAAACCACGCCCAGCAGCAATCCAAAAATGGGATTGAGAGTGCAAAGGTTAGTGTAAAGAAAGTCAGCGCCGACCTCTTCTTGAGGTTTAACCCGTTGCTACCAAATTTGAATTCTTTAGGGGTCATGAACTTGCCTTATTATGGTGCTACAACCAAGTGAGTTTTGGTCAGCAGATTAAGTATGCGCTAAAAATCAACAAATTATTCGGGCAAATTTTTGAATTTTTCGGATGCTCGATGCAAAAAATAACAATTGCCAGTCAGATACATTATTTAGTTGCTTATCACTTCAAAAAGTAACGCTATCATAAAGCCGCACATCACCAAAAAAATTAAGGTATGCACCGATTTAATAAAAACTACCGAGCGCAGTATTGTTTGCATCAGTCACCCTTATGATTCGAGCGGTGGCATTTGGGCAGCATCGGTGCGTTCAACCACAATCGTCAAACTGGCAGCCAAAGCCGCAATTGCACCAATGGCTGCCCAGACAGGCAGCAGCAACACCCCAACCACCCCATAAGTCAGTGGGATTTCGATTAAGGTATGCCCTTCTTCGTTTTTAATCGTGATTCGGCGAATATCGCCTTCGTGAACCAATTCTTTAAGTTTGCCGAGTAAGCTGCTCCCGCTCAGTTTGAATTCTTGGGTGCTAGGGGTCATGGTAGTTCTCCTTGTTGGGCTGGTACAACCAAGTGGGCTTCGGTCAACTGATTCAGCAAACGCTTAAATTCAACAACTTCATCTGGATGACGTGGCACTCGAGCCTCTAAGGTTCGGCGGCGATGCTCGAGAATTGCATCAAATAACTGGATTTCGGCTTGGGTCATCTTGTCAATTTGGTCATGGAGTTTATCTCTTACATTCATCAGCGCCCCACCTGCTCAATAGCAATACGCCCAATGCCACCTTTGACCTCGAGTTCGACACGGTTAGAAGCAGTTTCAAAGTTGCTCGAGGTGTAAACATCACCATTCTTCTGATAATCACCAAGCACACTGATTGAACCAATCCCACTCGAGGCGCGAATTCGGGCTGACATACCACGGGCAATCGTGACCCTTATTTCGCCAACCCCACCTTCGATTCGCGCTGTTATCCGACCCGCCACTGGTAAATGCACGGTCATTGAACCAATCCCGCTTTGCACAGTTAAATTGACCACTTTGAGATTGCTTAAATCTAGGTTTGCGCTTCCCACACCTGTTTTTATTTGCAGTTCAAGTGGCAAATTTTTTGAAAGCCCAAGCTGCCAACTCGAGTCTAGTTCGCCTTTGAAGTCTGGTAGTAAAATGTTTGAACCTGTTGTAACTGCTGCCAATCGCACAAATTGCACACCGCCGCGTAGCCCATCTTGACGCTCAAGCCGTTCATTGCTGTTTATCTCGAGATTGCCTTGCATCAGTAAACCTGTATTATTGGCGTTAATCTCGAGCCGCCCAAGGCTGGTGTTCAGTTCAATTTCGGCTCGAGATGCGGTGATGCCATAACTGATAGGTTCGGTACTGATGTGGTTTATAGGTTGCGTAAAAAACCACCAAGCAACGCCGAGCAGTGCCAAAAGCACCAATCCTATTGTCAGTTGTCTACCCCAAGCGTAGGGTTTGATGACCATTGCAATACCAATAATCACCATCAGTAAAGGTAAGCCCCAATTTCTTAGCCCAATTGTGTCGAGCAACGACAACAACCCTAGAACAATCAGCACATATGCCCAACGACTGGTTTTAGGTGATGGGGTTACCTGAGCAGAGACATCTTGCGCGGTTAAGGTGCGTTCAATTTCACTCATGTTCTCTCCTGTACACCGCATCACAGCAACTTAAGACCACGATTGATTGTTTCAAAATCTTCTTTGCTAATTTTGCCGTGGTCAAGCAATTCTTGGTTTTTCTCGAGGGCGGGTTTAATCTCGCTTTGCTGGAAGCCTTTGTGGATTTGCAGTACAAACAGCACCAGTGCGGCACTTAAAAAAGCAAGCATTACCAACGCGCCAAGTTCATTTAGATTCAGTATCATGATCGTCTCCTTTTAGACGGCTCGAGTTGACTTAACAGACCCAAGGGCTTTATAAATTTCAATCCAAACCACACCGAGTAAAGCAGCTAGGGCTGACCAAGTTAAATCAGCAATCGGCACGGCTACAAAACCAAATAACTTTTGGGCTGGTACAAAAAATAGAGTTGTCAGTAAAAGTAAAAGGGTTATTCCTAGCATCAGCCAAAGCAATTTATTGGGTACACCAAGGGTTTGAAAAACAAAAGCCTTGAGCGAACGATTGACCAGTGTTAAAAAGATATTACTGATGACCAAGGTACAAAAAACAAGGGTTCGCACCACCTCGAGACTCGAGCCGTTTTGCATAGCCAAGTAATAAATACTTAAAATTGCAAAAGCAATCCCTAAACCCTGAGCTATGCTGCGCCTTAATTCTGCGCCCGATAAAAAAGAATCGGTTAATTTGCGTGGCGCTTGCTGCATTTGCCCAGCTTCGGCGGGTTCGTTTTCAAAGGCAATCGAGCAAGTTGGACCCATCACCAGTTCAAGAAAAATTATGTGAATTGGGGTGAATAAATTTGCAAATTTCCAATCCATCAGTAATGGCACAGCCACCACCAAAATGATTGGAATATGAATGCCAACAATGTATAAAATGGCTTTTTTGAGGTTTGAGTAAATGCGTCTACCTTGGGCGATAGCATCCACCATTTTAGCAAGGTCGTCATTGACCAAAACCAGCGAAGCGGCTTGCCGAGCCACTTCCGAGCCACGCTGACCCATTGCTACACCAATATGGGCGGCTTTGAGGGCAGGTCCGTCGTTGACTCCATCACCTGTCATGGCGACAACTTCACCGTTGGCTTTGAGGGCTTCGACCACTTTAAGTTTTGCTTCTGGGAACATTCGCGCAAATACAGCCGTGTCGGTGACTTGTTTTTGTAACAAGTTCGCCTCTAAGCCCATGACTTGTTCGCCAGTCATAAATCGTTCACTATTTGGTAATCCGACTTGTCTGGCAATGGCTTGGGCGGTCTCGAGGTAATCGCCAGTAATTAACTTAACTTTGATTCCAGCTTCACCAAAGGCTTTAACCGTACTGGCAGCATTTTCTTTGGGTGGATTCTCAAGTGCCAGTAAACCAAGAAATGTCCAAGTAAAATCATCTTGTTGGCTAGGGTAAGCTGTGCCTTGAAACTGACCTCGAGCCACACCAAGCACCCGCAAACCTTGGCTCGAGAGTTCTTTGGTGATGGCTAGAATCTGTTCTTTGGCTTGTGGTTTACAGACAGCCAGAATATGGTCGACTGCGCCTTTGCCAGCAATTAGCACATCACCATTTGGGGCTTGACGCACATGGGTCATCATCGGTGGTGTACCGTCTAAAGGATATTCGTGCAGCATCGGATAAACTGCCTCTTGATTTGATTTTTCAAAGGCACTGACAATGGCGTGTTCCATGGCATCAAATGGTTTATCTTCGCTTGCCCAACGCGCAAAAGTCAGTATTTCTTGGCTCGAGGCGGAAAGCCCTTGGTCTAAGGAAACAACGGTTTTGCTTGTAGCATCATAAATTTGCCGCAGGGTCATGCCATCTTGGGTGATTGTGCCGGTTTTATCCGAGCAAATAACGGTTGCCGAACCGAGGCTTTCGACGGTTTGGGGTTGTTTGGTCAGCACCCCGATTTTACTTAACCGAGCCGCCCCAAGTGCCATAAAACTACTAAATGCGACAGGAATTTCTTCGGGCAGTAGCGCCATCACCAAAGTTAAACTCAGCAGCAATGCCGTAATCCAATCGCCTGAGCGGGCATAATTGATACCGCCGACCAAAATAAACGCGCCAGCCCCAACCCATGCCATACGAATCACAAATTGATTAATCTGCAACTGCAACGGCGTTTTTTCGGTCTGAATAACCGCCATACTTTTGCCAATCTGACCAATTTTGGTTTTTAAGCCAACCGCATTTATCTCGAGTAAAGCACTGCCAGTCGAAATGCTTGTACCTGCAAAAACTTGGTCTTTTTCGGCTTTTAAGACCGCCACCGATTCGCCCGTTAAAACCGATTCATCTAAGGAAAAATCTTGGCTATTTTTGATTAAACCATCAGCCGGAATCTGTTGACCTTCGGCGGTTGCCACCCAGTCACCGACCACAATTTTTTCGACGGCTAGTGTGGTCAATGCGCCATTGCGCCACACTTGGGCGGTCGGTTGGGTTAAGTCATGAAGCGCACTCAAGGCTTGGTTACTGCGGACGGTTTGGTACAAAGAAATTCCAGCCACTAAAAATAAGGCAACAATCAGGGTGATGGCTTCACTGGATTTTCCTAGCGTGAAATAGACCGCACAAGCCACCACCAAAAGTAAAAACATCGGCTCGAGAACCACGCCTTTAAGCATCTCGAGAAAACGCGGTTTGGTACTCAGAGCCAAGTTATTAAAGCCAAACTGAGCCGATGACTGAGCCACAGCCGTATCGTTCAAGCCCTGAATAATGACTGGACTCTGTATTACTTTTTTACTAAATTGTTGGCTCATGATTGTTAAGCCGCTCGGCTTGAGACTTCGATGTCCTGAGCAACCTGAGCCACTTCTCGAGTCTGCATAATTTGGTGTTCATCGCCGTGTGTCAATACCAAATAATTT
>JANNEE010000025.1:0-4726 GCA_031388325.1 Deinococcales bacterium | reverse complement strand
CGACACAGCGACTACGATACGTTAAATGCGTCGCAAAAATCTGACGTGGTTCAATTGGGCTTAAGAACTTCGCTTCGGACTCGAGAACTCGAGAACCATCATCTAAGACCAGATATTCTCCCTCGAGAATGGCGTGTTGGGCTTGACCATTGTGTAAAATTCGGGCGTGTTTCATCTTTTTACCTCGAGAAGGGCAGATTTATCTTGTTGGGCTAGGACTTTTCCGCCGTGAACAGTGTAGGCAAAACTAAAACGGTAGCCTTTGAGAATTTCTGTTGGGGCAATGGCGTTTAAGTCCTCAATCGTGTCCGAGCCTAGGGTTAGGGTTGCGTCGCCCTCCCAGATTTCTGTGGCACTGCGGTCAAAACCTCCGCTCTGAACAAGTTCGTAAATATCGGGGACTACGCCATCGTAAGCCGGAAAATGCCTCGAGTTGTGCATTGGTGGGTCATTGACTGTTGGACCTGTCTTGGAGATTTCACGCAAGGTCACGCTGGCTTTTGCTACAAATTTACTGCCTGCGGTGCAAGTGGCACTGAACTTACCGCCAGCCTCAATACGCGGTGCTGCTTTACCGACAGGAAAAGTCCGTGTCAGATGGATGTTGCCCAGTTTCTTTGGGAAGCCCTGAATGTAACCACGGTACATTGCAAAGTCTTTATCCACCCAAATATAAACACATCTCGAGGCGGGTTTACCCTGATATTTGCAACCCACAACCAAGAAAAATTCTTTGTACTGGGCTTGAATCGGGTCATCAAGTTCATGCAGGTCATCCGAGCAAGACTGCCAATCGGCAAAAATTGCGGCAACTGCGCCAGGGTCGTCGGCTGGCTCGAGTTCAGGGGGAAGCAGCGCAATCACCGCTTCGGGGTTGGTGCGGTACTCGACAATCAAAAAATCGCCAGAATAATGCCAAGGTGGAGGTGGTACAAGACTCGCCCGACCATCGGGTGAGAGCGGAAAGGTATAACCAATCGGTGGTTGACGCATAAAGAACTCCTTTGTGTCGCTTGTGGTCGCCCTGTGAGAAAATTATGAAATTCAAATCAAAATGGTTTTCGTTTTTCGTAGGGGCGTAGCTACGCCCCTACGGGTTAATTGGCGGCTGTGTTGTAAGCAACATTCATCAGGCTTTGTAATCGTCTGTACCACGGCTCTCTGCCACTGCGTAAATGCGAATTGGTCAGGACAGCAACAGAGACATCGGTTTCTGGGTCTATAAAAACTTGGCAACCGCTCGCGCCACCGTGTCCAAAGGTCTTAAAACTGGCAAGTTCGCATTGCAGCGCCGGTAAATGCTCGGTTTGTAATGCCCAGCCAATGCCCCACGGCATCGGCGCGGTGGTGTCGTAACCTTTGACTGATGGGTGAATGCCAGTCACGACTCCGGTTTGGTTGCGGGTCATGGCAGCAATGGTGGTGTCTGAAAGCACTCGAGGTCCTGTTGGGGCAAAATGCAGCAAAAAACGCATCATGTCTTGGGCGGTGGTGGTGACGGCAAAAGCTGGGTGCGGCAGGCTTCGGGCGTAGCGGCTGTTGTACATTGCCCCATCTGTGCCTTCTGCCATGACATGACGCACAACGGCAAGGCGATGGTCTTGCTCAGGTGGTGTGGGAAAATAGGTGTTGTCTAAACCCATAGGCTCGAGAAGATAAGTTTTGACCAGTTCGGGAAGCGGCTTTCCCATGATGTTCTCGAGCATTTGCCCTGCGATTAAGGTGTTGTAATCGGCATACGCCAGCGAAGTCCCGGGCTTAAATAAGAGCGGTGCAGTGTAAGCCGTCTCGAGAATGGTACGAAATGGGACTTGCTGCTCGAGTAGACTTTCCATATTGGGGGCTTCGTAAATTAAACCAGAAGTGTGTGTGACTAGGTGTCTTAGGCGTATTTCCTCGCGCCCCTCACCTGTAAATTCTGGGATGACGGCACTGGCTAAAGTATTGAGGGTCATCGCGCCCATCTCGACAAGCCGCATGATTGTCGCAACGGCATAGACTTTAGAGATAGAAGCGATTGCCCAAAGGGTGTTCTCACTCGAGATTTGGTTTGGGGCGGCGGCGTAATGCTCGAGAACAATTTTACCGTGTTTGGCAGCAATCACTGCCCCTGCCGTAAAGCCGTCTTGGGTGATGTGCTGCTCGAGTAATTGTTGAAGATTGGTATTCATAATTAATCGTTGGTGAGGCTTAACTGTTTAATGTTGGCTAGGTTGATGGTTGTCCAAATTGCAGTCATCACCACTGCGCCAACGGTCAGCCAAACGCCAATTGCAGGTGGTGAACCAGCCGGCGGGAACGGGACGACACTGCCATAAATGGCAAATATCGGGGTCAGAATCGCAAATGGTAAAACCACATAATTCCACGGTGGTGCATCAGCCCCAAGTACCTTAAACGCGAGGATGCCAAGCAGAATATAAATCAGGGAAATCAGCAGTGTTCCAGCCGTGGCTGATGAGATAAACATGTCTATTGGAGCAACGTTACTAACAACCGTCACAACGATAAATAAAATCGCTAAACCAGCCACAAGCAGATTGCCGCCAACAGGTGTTTTATAACTCGAGGTGGTGGCTAAAGCGCTTGGCAATAATCCATCTCGAGCCAGCGCAAACCAACCCCGTGCTGCCGTCGCAGTAAAGGCACTGGCAACCGCCAACATATCCACAATCAGGGCAATGTCTAACCAAGGCGCAATCCATGCCCCAACGTATTTTGTGCCGAGGGTACTTAATGGCGATGGGTCTTTTGCCCAGTCGCCAGCTTTGTCTATCCCAAAGCCAATGGCAGAAGCGTACAACACCAATAAGTAAAAAATAGCGGCGATGACAACTGTACCAATCACGGCAATTGGAATGGTGCGTTTAGGGTTATTGGTTTCTTCGGATAAACTAGCACTGGCTTCAAAGCCAATAAATAAAGTAATCGCAAAAAGTACACCTTGGAACAAGTTACCAACGTACTGCCCGCTAGGGTTAAAAACCTCTAAGGTGTTGCCATTTGCGCCACCCGCTACAATAATCGCCACCGCCAAGACCAGAATTGGTAAAACTGCAACCGCCGTTAAAATCAGTTGGACTCGAGTGGTGGTTTGTACACCGAAGTGATTAAAGGCAAAAACGGCTGCCAAAGCCAGCAAAGACCAAACCCACCACGGTAAATTTAATCCTAGATAAGCTGTTCCAGCCATATTTGCAAAAAACCCAATCGCTAAGTAAATTCCCGCTCCACCTAAAAACATTGCCCCTAGAAAGTAAATCCCAGCCGAGAAAGTCCCAAGGAGTGCGCCACCAGCGCGGCGCACATACTCATAAATTGCGCCAGCCCCAGTAAAACGCTGTGCATAAAAAATAATTGCAAAGCCGACACAAATTGAACCAATTGCCCCAAGTAAAGCCGCTAACGGCGCAGCACTTCCAGCCGCACTTGCCACCAGTGTTGCCAGTAAACCAGCCGATAGCACTGGTCCGATTGCCAGTGATTGGGCAATGGCATCAATCACCGTGAGTTTTGGAGCGCCCAATTGCTGTTTTTCCATTTTTTTGCCTCCTTGGTTATGCCGATGACGCTCAAATCGGCTTGTCTCTAAACAAAAGTGCCTTTGCGCTGCATGATATTTTTAATATCGCAGTAAAAATCAAAACTCCAATGCCCACCTTCGCGCCCAATCCCGGAAGCCCTCGAGCCACCAAAAGGAGCGCTTAAGTCACGTACATAAAAACAATTTGTCCAGACAGTGCCAGCCACCAATGCACTCGAGATGCGTTCGGCTTTTTGTGCATCTTTAGTAAATAACATCGCCGCTAAACCGTATTCGGTGTTGTTGGACAGAGCAATCAGTTCTTCTTCGTCCACGAATTTCTGGATCGTCAGGACAGGACCAAAAACTTCACTGGAGAGGATTTCAGCCCCTTCTGGGACATCACTAAAAAGCGTTGGCTGATAATACAAGCCACCCAACTGGCTCGAGACTTGCCCACCAAATTCAAGGCTTGCACCCGCCGCAATTGCTCTGGTCACAAAACCATGCACCCGTTCTAAATGTGTTCGTGTCACCAATGGACCAACCACGGTACTTGCGTCTCGAGGGTCGCCCTGTTTAAGTTTGGCGGCTCGAGACTTAAATTCGGCTAAAAACCTATCGTAAATCTCGTCCTGAACCAGTAAACGCGTGCCGGATAAACAAACTTGCCCACAATTATCGTATTGGTCAAGGGCATTAAAAAGCGCTAACTCGAGGTCGGCATCATCCATAACAATAAACGGTGATTTTCCACCGAGTTCAAAACTGACTGGAGTGAGGTTTAAGGCGGCACTCGAGGCGATTTTTTTAGCTGTCGGGACTGAACCCGTAAACGAAATACGTTTCACGTCTCTGTGTGCTACCAGTGCTGCTCCAGCTTCTGAGCCAATACCTTGCAGCACATTAAAAACTCCGGCTGGTAAGCCCGCCTCGAGTGCCATATCTGCCAGAAGCGAAGCTGTAAACGGAGTCCATTCGGCAGGTTTTAAGACCACGGTGTTGCCAGCGGCTAAGGCGGGACCAATTTTCCAAGTCGCCAGCATAAACGGTGCATTCCAAGGGGTGATTAAAGCCGTCACCCAAGCAGGGTCGTAACGCTCATCATTAACCGCATTCTTAGCCGCTTCGGTATCCCATTTTTGTCCCATCTTGAGTGCCATCTGTGCAAAAAAATGGATATTGTGCGCTCCGCGTTTCATC